>DTSI01000098.1 GCA_012965425.1 Methylococcaceae bacterium | reverse complement strand
TTTTAGACACTCGTATACCGTGATAATCAGCAATAAATCCGTATTTTTTTACGCGCTCTAATAGGATTGATCGCTCTTCTTGAGCCATCGACTCAGCCGAAAAACGTGACGGTAAGCTAACCAGTTCAGCCCAAGTCACTTCAAATAATGAAAGCGCCATTTGATTACCGTAATTAAACACAGGGTCACTTGCAACATCATGGGAAATGACAACAAAGGGGGCCTCAAAGAACGCTTCTGCCAACGCTCTTTCATTTTGATAACCGCATAACAATCCCTCGCCTAAAACCCGCGCATAACTGTTATTCATTAACCGAACTTGCGCTACATTAAAGGTATTTTCTCTGGAGGGTTCTGCCGGTTTAACCATTACTTAACAGGGTTATTAGTAATTTCTTCGGATGATGATATCTGAATAGTATCTGCAGCAACACTGACCCAAAACTCCCCTGAAATAATAGCCAATAATTCATTACCGACCATACTAGCGCGCCAACCTTGCAATAAACAACTGTCAGAAGCATTTTGCAGCAATTCATCTAATTGTTTGCGACTGGCTAATACACTGGGGTTTATAGAATTTTCTTTCGCTCTGATACGAACGACCGCATTCAGAACATCCACAATAGCGTCATGGTGATGATTTTTCTCAGCATTAGCTACCGTTTCCACCCTCTGAACAGGCTCTTTCTGAACAGCTTGCTGTATCAACGCGCACAACTCATGCCCGTGACGTTTGACTGTACGTTCATGAAGGTTACGGACCTTAATCAACTCACCAATCTTATTCGGCTGCAATCTAGCAAGATCAATAATCAAATCATCCCTTAATAACCAATTCCTCGGTCTATTCTCTTGCTGAGCAATACGCTCACGCCACTGCGCTAAACTTTGAGCAACCGATAATTGTTTTTTAGTTAACTTCTTTAAACCTCTTATTTTCAACCAAGCTTGCTCAGGGTTGGCCTGATAAACAGTCACGTCACTCAAATGATCAAAATCATCTTTCAACCAACTCAAACGGCCTAAATCAGTTAACTTTTTAAGCATTCGTTGATAAATTTCAGCCAAATAAATAACATCATCCGCCGCATAGGCAACTTGACCTTCGGAAAGTGGTCGACTACTCCAGTCGGTACGGGTATGTTCTTTCGTTAAATTAACATTTAACCAACTTGACACTAACATTGCATATCCGGGATTATCCTGAAACCCTAACAAGGGGGCAGCAACTTGAGTGTCAAACACAGGCGCCGGCAGAGAACCTCTTAAGTGATAGAAAATTTCTAAATCCTGCCGCGCTGAATGAAAAACCTTAACTATTTCTGGGTTATAAATAATATCTAAGAGATTATCAATGGTTTCTAATGCCAACGGATCAACACACGCGACCAAAGAAGGCGTTGCGATCTGTAATAAACAAAATTTAGAATAGTAGGTCTTCTCCCGTAAGAACTCAGTATCAAGAGCCAGCCAAGGGGCACCGGCCAGATCTTGGCAGAGCAGCGCTAGTTTCTCAGGGGTATTAATATATTGTATTTCCATTTATATCCTATATTTTATGATCTATAATCCGCTCGTAGACAAGCACTCAGGGGACTCTACCGTTCTTCCTTAACAGGATTGCCTTTGACTTTATTCCAGTGTTTTTTCGAACGCCTGTTAGGTCGGCTCTTAAATGATTTGCCGGTTCCTTGGCTGGCCCCTAAACAGGTTATTTTCAATGCTCTGCGATTAAGACAAGCAGACTTCAAGTGCTGAAAAATATCATTCGGCATACCCTCCGGCAAATTAACACGAGTATGGTTAGCTAAAAGCTCAATAATCTCGATTCTATCCCTTTCAACGCCGGCCTCATCGACTAAAAATTGCTTTAGCGTATCGATCGAAACCTGTTGATTGAAACCTATTTCAAGACGATAAGGGATCATTTTATTTGTTTTTGCAGCAGCATCCGTAGTCACCTGTGTTGTGATGTCTTTTACGACACTACGACGCTGAAAATTACTCTCATTGAGTTGTGCAAATGCTGCTGCACAGTGCATAATGCTAATATCCAATTCCTTGGAAATCTCCTCAATTAACAGCACCCAATCATCCAAATTTTTCCGTTTAATAATGCGCTGCAAAGGCTTTTTTAAATGGGCTTTTAATTTAACCCTTAATTGTGGTGGTGTTTTACTGTCCATAGAAATTGTCTAAAATGCAATAACCCCGATAAATGCTCAAAGCTTCTCTAATCTAATATCTACAAAAGCTTCATCACGTAATCGGCGCAACCAAAGTTCTGTTTCTTCTTCTATCTTACGCTGGCGAATTTGTTCACGGGAACGACTTCTCTTATACTCCACGCTATTGTCACGGTCCTGCCGCTCTAGAACCTGGATCAAATGCCAGCCAAATTGCGTTTGCACCGGCGCGCTGAGCGCATTAAGTGCCAATTTATTCATTGCCTCTTCAAAGGGCGGAACCAAATAACCCGGACTCACCCACCCTAGACTCCCACCTTTCAATGCCGAGGCCTTATCATCAGAGTGAGAACGCGCCAAAACGGCAAAATCATCTCCATTTTCAACACGGTCTTTTAAGGCTAACAACCGCTTTTGCGCTTCTTGATCGTTAATGAGCTCATTCAACTTAATTAAAATATGACGCGCCTGTGTCTGGGTAATCATATGTTTGGACCGCCCCTTTAATTCCACCATCTTAATAATATGAAAACCACTGGGACTGCGAATTAATGAACTGATCTGCCCTGCCGACAAAGCTCTTGTTTGTTCAACAAAAATACTGGGAACCTGCGCCAAAGAACGCCACCCCAAATCACCACCCGATAAGGCTTGCCCGCCATCAGATTCAGTCATCGCAATTTGCTTAAAATCCTCCCCGTGCTGCAACTTTTCAAGTAACCGACTGGCTTTATCTTTAGCATTTTTTATATCCGCCGCATTCGCTTGTTCAGGCAGAGCAACAAGAATATGACGCAAATGATATTGAACATTCTCACTGCCCTCTTGCTCTTGTGTTTCCATAAAATGATCAATTTCGCGCTCACTCACTTTGACACGACTGGCAACCTCACGTCCACGTAGTTGGCTTAAGGTAATTTCTTTTTTAACATTTTCCACAAAACTCTGGTAACTGATGCGTTGACGTTCTAATTGAGCACGAAAATCATCGAGGCTCAACTGATTGCGTGCGGCAATATCCGCGACTGCACGTTGCAAAACAGTTTCTGTTATTCGAATACCTACACGTTCGGCTAACAATAATTGTAATTTCTCAAGCACCATTCGATCCAAAATTTGCTTACGCACAATAAACGCAGGTGGCATTTTGGCACTGTCTGCTTGCATATTCTGCATCACCGCATGCGTTTCACGGGCCAAATCACTTTCAAGAATAATAGCATCTTCAACCACTGCCATAATGCCATCAAGGTATTCAGTCTCGGCACGAACACTGGAAACTGCCAACATAAAAGTAACAGCGATCAAAAATCGCACAGCCTTATCCATTAAATATCCACCTCTCATTTATTATTGCGCAGGCGATTGATAGCCCGGTAATTCTTGTTCCAAGAAAGCATCGAGTTTATCACCCAAACCGGTTAAACCTTTCAGTTCTAATTGCACAAATAATCCCGTATCATATCGTTCATTATCATTATCGGTAGTTATATCCGTGTTTGCATTCCTATAACGCTTTCCTAGTACTCTAAACCGCCAACAACAGTTTTCTTTCTCGAGCCCTGCAAACATTTCAGTCGACAGATTATCTTTCAGCGAATAAACCCAGCCGCCAAAGACGCTCCAGTCATCATAGACCGGCCACAAGAAAGACAGATCACTTTGAATAATTTTCTTTTTAAGATCATTATTTTGTCGATAATTATAACCTATATTCACAATCTCCCGATCTTCCCCACGATACGCTAATGAAGCCCTACCACGGTTAATATCCTGGCTGTCCACATCCCAAAAGAGATTGGCTTTATAGGTTAACTGCGCATTCATGGCACCACTTAACTCCGCAATAACCGGTGAATAATTACTCGTGTCAACCGCACCACCTGGAAGCACAACCGACCTATCCCTAAAATAATAAATCTGCCCCACAGTCAATTTAGCCAAATCAAGTCCGCTATCCGTATTCGCAAGCCGCGTTGTGAGTCCGAGGGTAACTTGATTTGCATCCCCTAACCGGTCTACGCCATTAAAACGATTCTCTCGAAATAACTGTTCGTTATTCAAATCTGAAAGACTCGTATCGAATATTGGATTACTTTGCGTTTCTTCTGGAATATACAAATAGTATGCGCGCGGCTCTATTGCATGCAGCAGATTTAGCCCTAACACGTCCTCATATTCCTTCTCCAACACAAAACGCGTATCCATACTGACAATGGGCAGTGTGCGGCTGTATTCAGTTTTTGTATTCCCGGTGTTATCCAACCAATACTGGGTATGCTGCACCGATACTTTAGGGGTCATATTAAGACCTGCTATCTGCAAAGGCAGAGCCAAACTGGGCTTTAAATTGATACGAGTCCCAGTATCACCACTATTTTTATCAAAATAGACAAATTCATTTTCAGCCGCTAAGTCAAGAGCAAAGGACTCAGAATCCAAGGTCTTATTCACAACAAAATCAATCTTGGGTAAACGTGTATACGGTTTATCACTATGATCCAGTGTTCGGTAATGCTCCACCAGCCCTGAAAGCAGCCATTCATCGGTTTGATACTGCAACTGACTAAAACTTCGCATTTGGGTACTTTGTGTCACCGTAAAGGAATTAGCCAACTCATCATAGTAGTCATCATCTGACAAATAAATAAGGTCAACATCAAAGGCTAAACTATCCCCTTCTATTAAATCAGGCTTCCAACGGCTGTTATTTCGCCACTTAAAATTGCCGCGTTGTTTATCTTTATGTGGATTGGATGTAACCTCATCCAATGCGGTCGCCTTATTATCACTGATTAAAAGTTCACCTGAAAACTCACCTTTACTTGACGCGGTTAAGTAACGAAAATCACCGGCTAACATTAAACCGCGCTCGGTCATATAACGCGGCCTTAGCACCGCATCGTAATTAGGTGCGATATTCCAGTAATAAGGCACGGTAAAATCTAAACCATTTTTCTCGGTATTATCCCAAGCGGCATTTAAAAAACCCGAAACCCGCCGGTCATCAATTGGGAAAGCAAAATAGGGCGTATAAAAAACCGGCACCCCCTTAAATTCAAGCCAGGCATGTTTCGCTGCGCCTTTACCGGTTTGCTTATTCAATTTTACTCGTTGCGCATGCACGACCCAATCCTGATTACCCGGCTTACAGGTGGTATAAGCGACATTTTTATAGCGTGTTAAAAATTCACTTTCACGGTAAACCACATCTGCGGTTCCTCGCGTTCTTGAACCCGGTGCTATAAACAAAGCCTTTCTCAGCCGTGATTCATCGGTTGCTAACTTCATAAACGAAGTATCACTGTAAAAAGATATATCATCCGCGCGGTAATAAACATTCCCTTGGGCATCAATGGTATTAGAGACCTTGTCTAAGGAGGCTTTATCAGAGAGGGTGCGTTGGTCCGCCCGAACCATTTCAACATTACCAACAAAGGTCGTCACTTCATTATCAAAAGACTCTGCTGAATCACTTTCAATAACCATAGGTGAACTTAAACGGAACGGCTCATTGACGGCAAAATCTTGGCGATTAACCGGCAAACGCTCACAATTTTTCCACGGGTCATATTTCAAATCGCCTTGCATCATTTTAAAAATATCTTCCTGTGCGACAGCAAACGCAGGTTCCAAGACCGATGACTTAAAATCATCATCAACAATAACTCGGCCCCCGCCTTGAGGGTCACGACCCATTAAACTACAGTCCCAAGTTTCACCCTCATCCTCTGGGAGACAAGTCCAACCCGGACGCTTTGCAATCGTTCCAGGAGGTAACTTAACCGGCGTAGATTCTTGTAAAACCGTTGGCAAGCGTGTAACCGTTGCTGGAACAAGTTCGGTAATAGCCGGTGATATTTTTTTTGCTTCAGTTAAATGTTTCCCCTTAAGTTCCTGACCGGTGACACATAACCACTCTTGGCTACCTTTTTTTTGCTGGCAATTCCAACCTGCTGTAGCCTCCTGTGATAACGCTGATGCGCCATAAAACAAAAGACATAAAACAACGAATAATCGAGGAAACATAGATAGCGATAGTTTTTTATTAGCTGAACTGTACTAAATCAAATAGTATAGTATCTTACATTAATTAGCCCGCTGCTTTAATTTATTAATTCAAGCCTTTTATGCCAAACACTGACTCAAGACTTTCCGCCATTAAGCATTGGTTAACTCATACTCTGGAATGTAACTATACCGCCATTGAACCCGCCTCAAATGATGCCAGCTTCCGACGCTATTTCAGAATTGTTCACCCACAGGGAAGTCGTATCGTTATGGATGCCCCCCCGGAGAAAGAGACTCTAAAGCCTTTTATAAAAATCGGCCAACTACTCACGCGCCACGGTCTTCAAGCACCCACTATTTATTTCCAAAACACCCGCAAGGGATTCTTAATACTGGATGACTTCGGGCCCACCTGCTATCTGGACCACTTAACACCTAAAACCGTTGATACGCTTTATAAGGCTGCTATGCACGCTTTACTCAAGATGCAAGTAAACATTAACCCGACCCAAAATGCTTTGCCTGTCTATAACCAATCCTTATTACATCAAGAACTTGAATTATTCAGAGACTGGTTTTTAACTCAACTTCTCGATATCACCCTCTCGCCTGCAATACATCGAGAGTTGGATCGCGTCTGGGCATTACTGATTAAATCAGCACTCGAACAACCACAAGTCTTCGTCCATCGAGATTTTCATAGCCGCAACTTGATGATTCTCGAGGAACACTCCCCTGGCATTATTGATTTTCAAGATGCTGTGCAAGGTCCTATCACCTACGATTTAGTTTCTCTTTTACGAGATTGTTATATCGCCTGGCCTAAACAACAGGTTTTACACTGGGTCACTGCGTACCACCGTCAATTACAACATCACCCACACTGGCACTGTGAGTTGCCTCAATTTATCCGTTGGTTTGACTTAATGGGACTTCAACGCCACCTAAAAGCAATTGGTATCTTTTCACGTTTAAAACTACGTGACCACAAAGAAGATTACCTCAACGATATTCCACGTACCCTAAATTATGTCATTAACATCAGCAATGATTATCCTGAACTAGCAATATTTAGCCAACTGCTAACCAACGAAATATTACCGGCGAAAAAATTCCCGTCATGAAAGCAATGATTCTAGCGGCCGGCCGCGGCGAACGACTCCGCCCACTCACCGATAAACAGCCCAAACCCTTACTACCCATTGCAGGTAAGCCGCTCATCGAATACACGATTGAACGGCTGGTCAGCGCAGGCTTTCAAGACTTAGTCATCAATATTGCTTATCTAGGCACACAAATCAAAGATACCTTAGGCAACGGCCACCGTTTTAATGCCAAAATCAGTTACTCTGATGAGGGAAGCAATCCTCTCGAAACTGCAGGCGGTATTATCCATGCCTTACCCCTGCTCGGCAACAAACCGTTTATTGTGATCAACGGCGATATCGCTACCGACTTTAATTTTTCAACCTTAAAAGAAAAAACGATTGATTTAGCGCACCTCATTCTCGTCCCCAATCCAAAGCATCACCCCCAAGGCGATTTTGGCATTAAGGATAATCTCATTACAGAGAACAACTCGACGCGCTACACATTCAGCGGCATTGGTCTCTACCACCCCAAACTATTTAACCATCAACCACCCGGTAAATCCGCACTCAAACCGCTCCTGCAAGCCGGTATTCAAGAAAAAGGGATTTCCGGCGAACTTAACCATGACTTCTGGCTGGATATTGGCACTATTGAACGCTTAAATAATTTTGAAAAACACGTAAAAAAGAATCCCGTAATGTTCTGATGCCCACTGCTTGAGTTATTTAGTAAAGGTAATAAACTGTCGATAAGGCGAGTCCCCTTTCCAGGTAAAAGACTCTGTGTAGTAGTGCATTAAACTTAAATAGCCAATAAACACCAACGTAATCACCCGTCTAATTTCAACGCCAAAAAAGAACTCTATTAACACCTGACAAATATAATCGCCGTATTGCTGCAGGCCAAAAGCCAGCGCAAAAGACAATAACGGTAACACCAGAAAAACAGATAGTCCTATCTTTTTTGCACCCCGGTAAATAAAATTTCGAGGCTTATCGCAATGACGATTATAATCATGCGTCACATAAAAAATATACGCCGTAATATCATGCACCAGCCTGGGAACCAAAATCGCTAAAAAATAATATTGCTGAACAAACAAGTAAAAACTTGAGAAGACTAAAAAAGCATTTGCCCACAAAAAGGCTTTACCAAACCGGGTAGGCACTGATTTCTGACAAGAAAACGTCGATACCAACAACGCTATACTCAAGATAGCAACAATACTGTTAATAACAAGTACTTCAGTAGGCGACAGACTATTTTTCAAAAAGATGCCAATATAAACCAAAATACCGGCCGCAATACTTAAATACAACTGAATATTAAATTGCCGTTCTGACAATCGACAAACACCCCGGGCTAAACCATGCTGCTGTTTTAAAACATGTAGTACCGTCCAAGAAGCCACGAGAATATACAAAAAATAATACGGTAACAATTGACTACCAAAGCCAAAAAACACGGCTAAAGCCAGGGTCATACCAATCACTTTAACCTTAAAGGTTTTAAGGTATTCAACATTGCTGGTCATGACAATGGCACTGGCGATAATATGTGGTATACCAAATAAAATATTAAAAAAGACAAAATGATTAGGGCTTGTCGGCAATGCCTCTTTCAAATATCCCTCCCAGAGTTGGCTATCTGCTAACTGTAAGAGCAAACAAATTGGAATAATGGCATAGACACCCAATAACAAGCGAAATGAAATCGCTAACGGCTTTTTCTGAATATTATCTTCTGGAACTTGTTGCAGTACTTCTGTAGCCATCACCCAACCTAATTAATCTGAAATTTGTATTTTACCAAAGGGAAAAGTACACTGGAACACATGCTCCAATCAAGTGCTATTTTAATATATCAAGAATTAATGACACCTTAGCCATGGCCTTTACCTTACACCCACAATTAGTTCAAGACACAATCGCGCTGGGTCGCTTTCCACTTTGCCATTTACTCCTAATGAATGAGCGACATTACCCCTGGTTCATTCTGGTTCCAGAAGGCAATGATCTTCAAGAGATTTATCAACTCAATTCTGACGATCGACTGCAATTAAGCCATGAATCTTGTTATTTAGCAAAACACCTTCAACAACATTTTAAGGGTGATAAATTAAATATCGCTAGTATTGGCAATAAAGTACCTCAACTGCACATCCACCATGTAGTGCGTTTCGAAACGGACCGTGCATGGCCTAATCCTATTTGGGGGCAATTCAAACCTGAACCGTATAGCGAATCAGCACTCACCTCTATTCTTAATTTTACCCAAGCGTTAATCACCGTCTATAAGCCATGACCTACCAGCAACCCATGGGACCTGTCATGATTGATCTTCTGGGTCAATCCATTGTAGACGATGAAAAGGAAAAAATACGCCACCCTAACACTGGCGGCATCATTTTATTTAAACGTAACTTTCAAGATTTAAAACAAATTACCCAACTCTGCCAAGATATTCGTTCCACCCGCAAAGGTAACATTCTTATTTGTGTTGACCAAGAAGGAGGACGCGTCCAACGATTCCAAAAAGGCTTTACCCAACTGCCCCCTGCCAGTACTTTCCAGTCGTACGGGAAACAAGCCGAATCATTAGCAACAACAACCGGCTGGTTAATGGCCACTGAACTCTTACAGTGCCAAGTCGATTTCAGTTTTGCACCCGTTCTAGATGTTGACAGCGGTGTTAGCGAAATCATAGGGAACCGTTCATTCTCTCAAGACCCCATTCAAGCAAGCCGACTCGCCGCTGCATTCCGGAATGGAATGAGGCGCGCGGGTATGGCTGCTGTCGGAAAACATTTCCCGGGTCACGGCGCCATTGCCGCAGACTCCCATCTGGAATTACCCATCGATAAGCGACATTTACCAACCCTCCAGGCCCATGATCTACTCCCCTTTAAAGCACTCATTGCCGATCAAATTGAAGGTATTATGCCCGCACATATTGTCTACCCTGCAATCGATGCCCAACCCGCTGGGTTTTCATCTTTTTGGCTTAACACTATTCTTCGTGGTCAACTTAACTTTAACGGTGCCATTTTTAGTGACGATTTATCGATGGCGGGTGCTGCTTTTTCAGAAAGTCACCCAAAACGCGCACAAAAAGCCCTTGACGCTGGCTGTGACATGGTCCTTGTTTGCAACAACCCCCATGCTGCCAATGCTGTTCTCGAATCTTTACCCCTTAAAAACAACACCTTGCGGCAACACCGGCTTGAAAAAATGCGCGCAACAAGAGTAGCCACCCCTGCACCCTTGAGTCAATCTGAACATTGGCTATTTGCCCACAACCAAATCTTATCACTGTTAAATAACTAATTATGCTACCGCCAGATGCCATCAAGAATATCCAAAAAAACGCTGATTTACTTTATGATAAACAGCAAATAGAAACAGCCCTAAACAACATCGCGCATCAAATTAATAGCCAACTGAACGATAAAAACCCCCTCGTTATATGCGTCATAAATGGCGGCATTATTACTGCCGGGCATTTACTCCCCAAACTTAACTTCCTCTTAACACTTGATAGTATTCATGTCAGCCGTTATGGTCATAACACCCACGGCGGTAGTCTTCATTGGCTTGCAAAGCCTAAATCTTCTTTAGCTGGCCGCACCGTACTGTTGGTGGATGATATTTTAGATGAGGGCATCACACTGAATGAAATCGCCCATTTTTGTCGAAAACAGGGAGCTAAGGAAATTTTCAGTGCCGTTTTAGTCGATAAGCAACTGAATAAACCCAAACCTATCGCCGCTGATTTTATTGCACTCACATCGCCTAATCGCTACTTATTTGGCTATGGCATGGATTATCAAGGCTACCTACGCAATGCCCCCGGAATCTTTGCCTGTCAGAACAATTAACTCGCCTTACCTTCCACCCGTTTAAATTAAGCCACCTGATTTCGCCCCCTATAGACGCATAGCGTCTGAGACTCTGACTATTAAAACCGGCAATGAAATAAACATCATCCACAAAAAACAGCACCGACAAAACCCTATCGCCCTGGCGTGAGTCGTTAAATACTATTATTTTTGGCGCCGAGACCCGCGCAGGTAAAACTTTTGATATTCTTATCATCAGTATCCTATTCAGCGTGATTGCGGTCATGTTAGACAGCGTAGAAACCATTCAAAAGAATTATCGCACTGAACTTTTCTACGCTGAATGGGCTTTTACTTTATTATTCACCGTTGAATATTTTTTAAGAATAATTTGCGTCAAAAACCCTAGCCGCTATTGCACGAGCTTTTTCGGTCTGATCGATTTATTATCCATCTTGCCAACCTATATTTCTTTATTACTACCCGGTGCACAGTAGTACTTACTGGTCATTAGAATTCTCCGCCTTTTATGCATCTTTATAATCCTCAAACTAACCGAATACATGGGCGAAGCCAGCGTGCTGATGGATGCCTTAAATAATAGTAAACGTAAAATCTTAGTTTTCCTTTACACCGTCTTAGCCGTCGCGATCGTATTTGACGTTCTCATGTATGCTATTGAAGGCAACACGTCAGGATTCACCAGTATTCCTCGTTCCGTCTATTGGTCTATTGTGACACTCACTACCGTGGGTTATGGTGACATTGCGCCCCAATCGCCCCTCGGCCAAATAGTCGCTTCCGTTATTATGATTTTAGGTTATGGTATTATCGCTGTCCCCACTGGCATTTACAGCCTAGAGTTAGTTAAATCATACAATGCATGCACAGTACGCAACGCCTCTTGTCCTTCCTGTGGTGAAACTGGTCATGATTCTGATGCCTAATTTTGCAAATTTTGTGGAAATACACTAGAGGATAGCCTCTCATAACGCTAAAATAAAAATCAACCTATCCACTCTTAAAGAGGCACTGAATCCTTATGCGTTTTCTACATACAATGATTAGAGTCCATGACTTAGATAAATCGATGGATTTTTATTGCACCAAACTGGGTCTTCTGGAAAGCCATCGCATAGAAAGTGAGGCCGGTCGATTTACTTTAATTTATCTTTATGCACCCTACGATGAACAACAAGCAAACTCAATGCAAGCTCCCTTAATTGAACTAACTTATAACTGGGATCCCGAACACTATACCGGTGGCCGTAACTTCGGTCACTTAGCCTTTGAGGTCGATGATATTTATGCCACCTGTCAACAACTTATGGCACAAGGCATTACAATCAACCGTCCTCCTCGCGACGGTTACATGGCCTTTATTCGTTCCCCTGATGAAATTTCAATAGAGCTGTTACAAAAAAAACAACCGCTAGAACCGCAAGAACCCTGGGTCAGCATGGAAAATAGTGGATGTTGGTAAGGTGTGCATGGGCTAACAACAGCCCTTCTGAACAACATTACCATGATTATGAATGGGGCGTACCGGTTCATCATGACCAAAAACTATTTGAATTCCTCATCTTAGAAGGTGCGCAAGCCGGACTGAGTTGGTCAACGGTTCTCAACAAACGTGATGCCTTTCGCATTGCCTTTGACCAATTCTCAGTTGAAAAAGTCGCGGATTACGATGACGTTAAAGTTAATCAACTGCTCGGCAATTCGACTATTATCCGTAATCGACTAAAAATAAAGTCCGCGATCAATAACGCTCAAGCCTTTATCAACGTCCAACAAGAATTGGGTTCTTTTAACCATTACATCTGGCAATTTGTTAATCACCAGACCATTCGAAACAACTGGAAAACAGAGGCCGAATTACCTGCCCAAACCCCATTATCACAGACAATCAGCCAAGACCTGAAACGGCGTGGTTTTACCTTTGTAGGTCCAACCATTTGTTATGCCTTTATGCAAGCAACAGGAATGGTCAATGACCATACCCGTGATTGTTTTCGACATACCTCCTTACAACCAACCAATTAGCGATCGCCAAATCAAACGGCGTTAGGGGTTCTAACCTGAAAAGCAAAAAATATTGCTATAATAAGCGGTTTGATTTAGCTCTATTCTCTGCAAAACTGGGCCAGCGGTATTACTATTGTAACCACTCAAAGTGATTCTTTTGGCCTGCAAGGCATGACTGTTTCTTCTTTTTCCAGCGTATCGATGGAACCACCTCAGGTTTTAGTCTGCATCAACCAATCGGTTAGCACCGGTGACGGCCTTAAAGAAAGCGGTGTGTTTGCCATTAATATTTTGTCATCGGAACAACAATCCACCTCCAATCTCTTTGCCGACCCGAATAAATACGAAGAGCGCTTCGTAAATACCCCACACACCCTCGGTCACAATGGCGCACCCTTGCTAACCGATAGCCTAGCTTCACTGGAATGCACCATCATTGAACAAATAGCCATTGGTACTCACTGGATAATTATTGGTGAAATTCAAAACACGCACTTGAATGATGGCAACCCACTCCTTTATTACAAGGCCGGCTATCACCTTATTCAAAATCATTCGTAACCGCCTAACCCATAAATCGTTCTAAGGCCATAGTATAACGTTCATCCAAGCAGTGTTTTAACCGCTTGCTCTGTAGTCAGAAACACTCTTTCTGGTGTTAATTGTGCTAAGAACTCAGTCCGTTCAAGGCGGTCCATCACCGGTCCCTTCACCTCTGACAAACACAGCTTAATATTGGCTAAAGATAATTCCTTATTCAAATCCACCAACACTTCCAGTGCTGTTGAATCAACATTACTCACAGAAGCAAAAATCAAAACCACAGAGCGTGCGGCTGGGTGCCGGGCAAGCTCCCCATTGACAAACTCTTCAATAAAAACAATATTATTGTAAGTTAAACTTTCATCAATACGAAGTAACAATAAGGTATCCCACGTTTGAACCGTATGACGGCGTTCATTACGAAAATGCTCAGTCCCCGGGACACGCCCAACGACCGCAATATGTGGATGACTGACTCTACGGATATGACTAACAAATGTCATGATCACCCCAATCGCTAAGCCTTCCTCAATCCCTAAGAGCAAAACACCCAACAACGTAACAACCTCAGAAACCCCCTCACAGCTATCATAACGCCATGTTTTTATAATTGAATTCAGACGAACCAAGGGTAAAACGGCGATAATGATAATAGCTGCCAATGTTGCTTTGGGGATAAAATAAAACCCCGCTGTAAAAAACAACATTGCAATCGTCACAATCGACACCGCAACCAGCATTGCTAACTGCGTCCTGGCACCTGCTGAGAAATTAACCATCGTCCGACTAAAGCCACCGGCCACAGACATACCGCCCGATAAAGCTGACATCAGATTAGCCCCCCCTAAAGCAATAAGTTCCTGATTAGGATCAATCTTTTGCTGCGTAAGATTGGCAACAACTTTAGAAATAGCCACACTTTCTATATAGGCAATTAAGGCTATCATGGCCGAAAAAGGCAGTAACATTTGCCATTTAGGCGAACCAAAAAAATCCAGACTCAATTGCGGCAAACCAGCAGGCACATCGCCAACGACTGCCACATTAAACAGTCCGTTTAAATCAAAGCCGTAAACCGCTGCAGATGTACCAATAACTGCTAAAATCGGCGCACATTTACTCATACCGACCGCAATGGCTTCAGATAAAGACAGTTTTTCCAGCACATAAACCAAAGGCTTTCCAAAGAAAAATATAATGAGCAAAGTCGTACTGGCTAAAAGAAGAGCCGTTTCATTAAAATTTGTGAGCCTGGTAGCCAAACAACTTAACTCAGTTCCACACGATTTAAACTGAACACCGATTACATGAGAGAACTGACTCAAGATAATTAAAATAGCCGCACCACTGGTAAAACCCGTTAAGACCGGATGGCTAATCAGCTTAACAATCCCACCTAACCGGAAAAGCGCCATCAAAAGTAAAATAATGCCGCCTTCAGCAGCCAAAATGACCGCACTTTCCATAGGGCTTCCTAAGGCACTCACCTCAGGCGTTGATAACGCGGCTAACACCATAATCGCAGCAATAGAAACTGGTCCCACAGACAACACCCGACTGGTTCCTGTTAATGCATAAAAAAACGGCGGTAAGATACTGGCATACAAACCCATTTGTACAGGTAACCCTGCAACCATGGCATAAGCAATACCTTGTGGAATCAATAAAATAGCAGTAATAATACCGGCGAATAGGTCGCCTTTCAGGTCACGACGAGAATAAAACCTGAGCCAGTGAAAAATTGGAAAATACCTTGCCATCCTTGGACAAGGTATTCGGGAGAAAATTGAGAATCGCGTCATACACGTGAATTCCCTTTCTGATTAAGCATGATTAGTCCTGATCCAGAAACTCTTTAGCATAAGATTCTTTACTGGGTATATCTAAGGTATGTCCTGGAAGCATCCAATACCAATACAACCAAGGAAAACCTATTTTCTTACCAATCCACCAGATAAAACGATTTTCCCGTGGATCTAATTTAGGAAAAGAAGGTGTCACTTTGCCATCGTAAGAAAATTCCGCCAACATAACTGTATTTAACGAAGTGGTTAAAGGACATGAACCGTAACCCTCATAACCGTCCTGAACAGCCTCATTTTTAATTAATCTCAAAATGTTTTTTACGACAACCGGCACCTGCTTTCTCACCGCCGCAGCTGTTTTAGCATTAGGTGTTGAGCCCGCATCCCCTAATCCAAATATATTGGCAAACTTATTATGTTGCAAGGTTCGATCATTCAAATCAACCCACCCACCTGCATTAGCCAATGGACTAGACTTAATGAAATCAGGTGCGCTTTGTGGCGGCGTAACATGAATCATATCAAAGTCTTTCGTGACTTTACTTTTCTTACCCTCGCTGTCAGTCACTTCAAAGGTCGCTTTTTTAGCTTCACCGTCAATTTCAACAAGATTACTGCCAAAGTTGGTAGTAATACCATAATCTGCAATCACCTTAGTCAGTGCTTTAGCAAAGAAAGGGACTCCAAACATTCCGGGACCGGCATTGCAAAACTGAATATCAAACTTATCTAAGATGCCTTTTTTACGAAAACGATCCGCTGCCAAATACATAATTTTTTGTGGCGCACCGGCACATTTTATGGGCATCGGTGGTTGCGTGAACAAGGTAGTTCCTGACTCTAATCCCTTGATACATCCCCAAGTATATTCAACATGTTTATGTGAATAGTTACTACACACACCATTCTTACCTAACGTTTCCTCAAGACCACTAATTTTATCCCAATCCAGCTGCAACCCAGGACAGACAACTAAATAATCGTAGGTAATACTCTCACCTGATCTCAGTGTCACAGAATTTTTCTCTGGCTCAAACGTTTCTGCAAAATCTTTAACCCAAATGATACTCGGGTGAAGTAGATCCGCTTCCTGCTTAGTGGCTTTCTTTAAACTATAAGCACCGCCCCCAATAATCGTAAATCCCGGTTGATAATAATGCTGCTCTGATGGCTCTATCATCGCTATTTCAAGTAATGTGCTCTTCCGACGCAAAGCATTCGCCATAGAAACACCTGCTGCCCCACCGCCAACAATCAATACGGGGTAATGACTTACCTTAGGCTCACTTTTAGGCGTTGATATTACCTCAGCCTTTACTTCTTCAGCCTTTACTTCTTCAGCCTTTACTCCTTCAGCCTTTACTTCTTCAGCCTTTACTTCTTTAGCCTTTACTTCTTTAGCCTTTACTTCTTTAGCCTTTACTCCTTCAGCCTTTACTTCTTTAGCCTTTACTCCTTCAGCCTTTACTTCTTTAGCCTTTACTTCTTTAGCCTTTACTTCTTCAGCCGCTGCAGCCTTCACTGTGCTTGCTTTAACTTTCGGTGCACTGGCTTTAACCTTAGCTTTTGATGCGCTAGCTTTAACCTTAGCAGCACCGGATTTAGTCTGCGCGGCCGCTGTTTTAGCCTTAGTCTCTTTTACCTTACTTGTTGCCATTAAAAACCCCCCTCAGTTTAGTTTAGATACATTTATTATTTTAAGTCCATACCAAAAATCACTGCTGTAATATTTGCGCACTCCACGCTTTATAGCCCCCACTTAAAGACATGACCTTGCTATAACCTAATCGCTGCATAGCAACAGCCGCTAATGCGGAGCGAGCACCACTTCCGCAATATAACAGTACAGGGGTCATTTTGTCCGCTAAATTAATGATATTTTGTAATTTAAATTCCAAAACTCCACGAGGGACATGTATCGCATGGTCAATATGACCCAATACAAATTCATTTTCTTCCCGCACATCAATGACCACTAAATTTGTCCATTGCTGCATTTCCACTAAAGCCTGATCCACACTAATCTCACGAATTTGTTGGCACGCTTGTGAAACTAAAGTAGCCGTTGACTCCTCTGAAATAGCCTTTCCAAGTGGATCATTAACGATTGCATCTTGGCGTTCTGACTCATCCAATCCACACACTTTATTAGCCGGTACCGCTTGGTCTATGTACTTAGGGTTAGGTAAATTTAGATTTTCCATCAAATCAATAAATTGCGCTCTGGTTTTTCCTGCTAATCGTGGGTTATGTCGACGTTCCTGACCAATACTACTGACTTCATTGCCTTGATAATCATGGCCGGGGTATACCAAAGTCTCATCCAGTAAAGTAAACAACTGTGTTGTGATTCCGTCATAAAGCGCACCGGCATCACCGCCTTGAAAATCTGCACGGCCACAACCCCCTATAAGCAATGAATCCCCGGTAAAAACCCGATCGCGCCAATAAAAACTAACACTCCCTGGGGTATGCCCCGGCGTTGCAATCACTTTAATGTGTTCATTTTCACCAAAGGTGAATACATCACCATGATTTATTTGAATATCAGCACACGCGGCTCCACAGGCTACACTGACCGCGGTTTGGGTGCCTAAATAATTTCTCAATAACCCACCCGCGGTAATATGGTCAGCATGAACATGCGTCTCCAACGCGTACTTTAAGGTAACCCCCATATCCTTAATTAAATTAAGATAATGTTCAACCTGCTCTTTAACAGGATCAATAATGACGGCTTCCTGCGTAACAGGGTCTGCTAAAAAATAGGTAAAAGTCCAAGTATCTTCATCAAACAACTGCTTAAAAAACATTTAATCTAATCTCCTAAAAGTAAGCACTGGTCTTAAAATAACACTGCTTCACGCCACCAATATATTATCTTTAAACAAATATCATGCCATTTTAACGAAAAACACCTAAGTGCTTAATAATAAATAAACTAATTAATATTTGTACTTTTAACATTGTTTCTATAATGTCTTAATGAAACACTATAGAAACAATATTGAGCGTAGCAATGAAACCAAACACCCTTATTAATCATTGGCTTCTGGAACACCAGGATCATTCTACAGCCCTCTCCCTATTACAGGCCTTTGAAAACAGCTATTTCTTATTACTTGATAGCCATCAAACCATTTTATACAGTAACGTTAAAACAACGCACTTATTACAACCTATCAGCACCCATCTAATCGGAAGAAACTGCCCACTCGAATTATTTAATCCTGCCAGCAACAACACCGAAGTTAAAACTATAGATATTAACGGTCCTTTATTCCAAATAACCGTTTATCCATTATTAGCACCCCAACAAAAATGTATTGGCCATCTTATTGTTCTATCAATGACCACCTCAACACCTGAAAACACCTTGTTATCGAATACAAATGTCCCCACATCACGCACTAACTTCCACGGTATCCTAAGTCAGTCATCGACAATGGAGCCCGTTTTCCAAATTATCAAGAATGCCGCCAGAACCGACTCCACGGTTCTGGTTCGTGGCGAAAGTGGTTCAGGAAAAGAATTAGTCGCACAAGCAATTCACACCCTAAGTAGTCGCCACGATCAAGCATTCCTTGCCATTAACTGCGCCACGTTATCGGCTAACTTGCTTGAAAGCGAACTGTTTGGGCATGTTAAAGGCGCTTTTACCGGTGCCGTAAATAATCATACCGGTTTGTTTCAGCGTGCAACTAAAGGGACCTTATTTTTAGACGAAATTGCTGAACTTCCTTTAGAATTACAAGCTAAATTACTCCGCGTCATTCAAGAACGCACGTTAACCCCAGTCGGTGGTAGTCAAAGCATTTCGATTGACGTACGCCTTGTTGCAGCAACCCATCATTCTCTACGCGAACGCGTTGCCCAAGGCCAGTTTCGTGCTGATCTCATGTATCGACTCCGCGTGGTTCCTATTTTCATACCCGCTCTTAAAGAACGCCGAGAAGATATCCACTTATTACTCTGGCACTTTACCAAACTAAATAATCTAAAAGGATTTCGTATCATTACTAAGATTGCCCCCAAAGCAATGCAAGCACTACTCAACCACTCTTGGCCCGGCAATGTCAGAGAACTGCAAAACGTCTTAGAATATGCCTTTATTGTCGGCCAAGGCAATACGCTTCATTTTTCAGAATTACCGCCGGAGTTTAAAGAACCACAAGAAAGTCCAACAACCCTCTCAGAAAATGTCCCCCGCCTATTAACCTCAGAACAAGAAAGAACCGCCATTCAAAATGCACTACATCAGTACCAAGGTAAAATCAACCCGGCAGCAGAAAGTCTCGGCATGAGTCGGGCTACCTTCTGGCGTAAAAGAAAACATTATGATCTATAATTTTGAGTCTGTTTCTGAAAAACAAGTAATTGATTATTTGCCGGCATAGAAACCTTTTTCATCAAGACCATCCCTGCATTAGCAGCTAAAGAAACTATATCCTCAAAATGACGAATGCCGCTTCGTGGATTTCTCAA
Organism: Methylococcaceae bacterium; assembly: GCA_012965425.1. Lineage (GTDB taxonomy): Bacteria > Pseudomonadota > Gammaproteobacteria > Methylococcales > Methylomonadaceae > OPU3-GD-OMZ. The sequence goes on along the minus strand of DTSI01000098.1, from coordinate 6,874 downwards.
TTTTAACCACTGATCAAAACGAGCATTACTCTCACTGCTGTATTGATTGTTAAAATTAAAAGGGCCATAAATCACTACTGCTGCACCGACTTTCAAATTAACATTCAACTTTTCAAAAAATTCTGACACAACTTCCCAACTCATAATATGCAAGGTATTTGCTGTAAATATCCCCTCTATACCTGTTTCAGGCCACCCCTTCTCTCTAACATCTAATGCCAGTGGCGCATTAATATTAGTCAAAGAACTTTGCTTAACCCACTGAGAAATACCCGCCAAATTCTCTAATAGGTCGGTCGGTTGCCAAATGGTGTGCGGTAAATTTTGCGCAAAAAAACAACCGTGCTGTCCGGTACCACTGCCAATTTCCCAGACCGTCATTGGCGCAGTAAAAATCTGTTCTATTTGCTGAAGAATCGGTCTCTTGTTATTTTCACAAGCTTGTGAAAAAGGCTTATCAGCTATCATAAAAAAATTATGCCTGAAACCAAGAGGCCGGAACCAGCGTAATAACCGCTACCACCCGCCAAAAAATAACTCTCTGGGGGTAATTCCTGAAGCATTATTTTTTTTCTCTAAATGACTCATTACACCTCCCCTAATAACCATCGATGCTCGTAATTATCAGAATAAATTCTTCAATCACCCAAGATACGATAGCCCATTAAACGACTAAAAAACACTCCCCCCAACTCAAAATACAGGAATCAGTTTACCTTCAAGAACTATTGATCCAAAATAGCGACTAATCCTATAAAAAACATTCTGGCAATGGATATCAAACTCATTCAAAGTATCGATGCTGTTAATGCCGATGAGTGGAACCACGTTACCGGAACCACCGATCCCTTTTTACAACACGCCCTATTACTCGCCTTAGAAAAGAGTTTATCAGTCTGCCACAAAACCGGCTGGCAACCCCATCATCTCTTAGTCTATTCTGACAATGATCTGGTCGCGGTAATGCCTTTGTATTTAAAATTTCATTCTAACGGTGAGTATGTTTTCGATCACCTCTGGGCCAATGCCTATCACAATCACCAACAACCTTATTACCCAAAGTGGCTCACCAGCATTCCTTTCACCCCCTGCCAAGGCAACCGAATCATCATAAAAAAAAGCGAGGACCCGTCCTTAATAACACACGCTATTGTTCATTATCTGCAAGAACATGCTGAACACTATCATGTATCCTCATGGCATTGCCTTTTTCCTCACGCAGAGCAAGCAGAACAACTAAGAAATATCGGTCTAAGTATTCGCCATAGCGTTCAATTCCATTGGTTTAATAACAACTACCGCGATTTTAACGATTTTCTAGACGCCTTGCGCTCTAAAAAAAGAAAACAAATCAAACGAGAACGACAACGTATCACAGAACAAGGAATTAAACTTATAACCGTTAAAGGCGGTGCCGTTACCGATCAACAATGGCGCTACTTCTATCAATTTTATCAATTAACGTACCTGAAAAAAGGCCATGCCCCTTACTTAACCTTTGAATTCTTCAACCAAATCTCTAACACCATGCCCGAACAATTGTTGCTGGTCATCGCTGAACGCAATAAAATACCTGTCGCAATGGCTCTATTTTTTATCGGTAGCGATACCCTTTACGGCCGTTATTGGGGGTGCCAAAACGAATTCAGAGGCTTACACTTTGAAACGTGCTACTATCAGGGCATTGACTATTGTATAAAAAACAAGCTAACCCGATTTGATGCCGGCGCTCAAGGCGAACATAAAATAGCACGAGGCTTTACCCCCATTACTACCTACTCAGCGCACTGGATTAAGGACCCGCAGTTCTCAAAAGCAATACACCAATTCATTCAAAAAGAAAAAACAAGTCAGTCTGCTTACAAAGATTCTTACCACACGCTACTTCCCTTCAAACGAAAGCCACCCGCCACCACTTAATTAATCGACAACTCTGCCGTACTGACCTTGAATATGCCTAGCATTATTGCCTTCAATTTTATTAATCGAATAAATTTGATTAGGCGACGCCTCAATAATATGTTTTAAAACAAACCAGTTCACCGTTTCAGTGTAGGGCGGCGTCGTTAATGAACCCTTATAATGATAAAAATTATTTAACTCTTCCTCCAGTGATGCACTAAAAAGGTCATGCAATCGCACCTTCCCTTTTTTAATAGCGGCATGACTGTGCGCCCGCTCCGGTATTTTTTCTAAAAACTCACTTATGAACTTATTTTCCTGACCCATTTTAAATAACACACCGATCACTAAATAATGCGGATGATCTCCTTCGTATAGGGGCGCGTGATAATTAACAATATGCATCTCCATGGGGTAAGTCACACCATCAACCAAATGTTCTGAAGGCGTATGAAAATGCATTTGTTTAAATTCAAAAATCATACCGTCACTCGTAATCGTACTCCCTGGCTCAAAATCAAGTTGCACCGTATGCCCTAAGTTTTCAATTACATTAATATTATCCTGAAAATGCAAAGTCACCTTATGATGGCCAGAATCATAGTTTTCCATTGATAAAATGTTGATGGGTGATTGAATTAAGCCATGATCAATACCCGGTAACGAATAAAAGACATCCAAACCATTTTTCTTTTCTAACGCAATCGTAGTACAACTCATCAAAAAAAAACTAACCATAAAACAAAAGCTACTGCGAATATAATGCTGCATTATTTACTCGGTATTATCATGTGGAAAAATTATCCGTCTTACTGGCGCATAAGATTTTTTACTTTAACGTAAGGCGTGCTCAAAAGAACGCTACATTAAATTATCATCCAGCGACGGTACTATCATCTTGGCTGATGCGAACATATAACGGTGTTATCAGGCCAAACCCTGACAAAAAAACAATTACCAACCTTATTTTAACATCTGACGATGTCCATAGACAAAATCACCTTTCACAACACGGTACCAATCACTGTTATACCTATACCCCCTAAAAGGCCTAAATAGTCAGTCCTGAAAAACTGCTAAGGCACTCACCATTAACCAAGAAAGATATAATAACCGTACCCTTTCTGGTCGCAATGGTGAATCAATGCGAGCACAACCCCCGGTAGGGCATCAAGCCAACCTTTTTGGCACTGCCTTATTGTTGCAACTTGACGCACAGAATCCGTTGTTAAAATTATCGACGGTCATGCCGTGGTCTGATTTTGATCAGGGCTTTGCAAAGTATTACACGCAAGGTCTCGGCGCTCCCAACAAGCCCATCCGCCTGATGGTTGGGTTACTGATTCTCAAACAACTGGAGAATCTCAGTGATGAGCAGGTGGTATTGCAATGGAAACGTAACCCCTACTATCGCTGCCAGCCATGGAGAGCGAAGGCTGGTAGTCCCCGGTAGGCGTAGGTAATTCTGGATACCCGCCGAGCGTAGCGCCAGAGGGGATCTGGAATTACATCCGAAACGCCGTCAAATCATTTGAGGTAGCGTTACGGAGTCTGCATCGAGCTTGCAATGATGTGACGCAGTGACCGGACGCAGATACCATCTCTCAGCACCATGTTCAAATCATAAAAATTTGGCTTGAACGCGATAAGGTTGTTGATTTTTTATGACACCAAAACAAGCTTTCGCAAAAATAGTGGCGCGTTGCAGGCTTTTTGTGGCTTGAGTGAGTTTCAACAGTCACTGCCGTGCCACAGCACGGAACTGGTTAAGTTCCGCCAGCGCATTGGTAAAGGCGGCTTCGAACGTATTTTCCAGATGAGTATTACACTGCACGATCGATTGGCAGATGAACCGATAGTCAATATCGATACCACGGTACAGGAAAAGAACATCACCTATCCCACCGACAGTAAGTTAGCGGTCAAGGTTATCAACCGGCTTAACAAGTTAGCCCAATTCCATGGCATTGCGCAACGACGCACCTATGTTAGAGAGATTAAAGACCTACGATTGTCGACCCGACACTTTCGCCACATTAAGAAAAAAGCGAAAGCAAAAAAGGCACTGAAACGCTTAAGAACCATCGCCTATAAACTGATCAGAGAACTGAGAACAACCTTAGCTAAACACTGTCTGTTTGATTGCTATCAAAAAGACTTCCTGTTTTATGAACGGGTGCTTGCACAAGCACCTAAAGATCAAAACAAGATTTACTGCATTGCCAAAGGTAAGGATCATAAGCCTTACGAAACCGGCAATAAAGTGTCCATCACCAGTACCGCCAAAGGCAGCCTAATTGTGGGTGTGGTTAGCCATGTCCACAATCTACATGACAGTTATACCTTACCGGAAGTATTGAAGCACATCAAAGTATCGCGGGGTAAAGAGGTAAAACAGGCCGCGGTTACCGAAGCAAACAGACTGTCAATGGCACTACCCTTGTCTTGCCGGAAAAGCCGCCCAAAAGAGACCGTCAAGATCAGCGAGACAAGAAACAAAAGCAATGCCGCAGACGGGCAGCGATTGAACCCATCATCGCTCATCTGAAATCAGACTATCGGTTATCTAGAAACTTTCTTAAAGGCATTGCCGGCGATCAGATTAACCTATTAATGGCTACGACAGTCTGGAACCTACGAAAATGGATGATCGCATTTTTGTGCTTGATGTATTGCTGGTTAAACTCGAAAGTTCGGTCTGTAATATTGAATCAAGCAAGCAAAGTTAATGATACTTTTTCAGGGCTGACTAAATAAATACCACCCTACGATTTAATGCATCATTACCCATGTCATCGGTAACGATAAGTGCTCAGGATGCGTGGATGAAAGCACAAGAATTGGAAAACAATTTACTGATGGCAAAAAAAAACCCTCCCTTTACATGAAAGGGAGGGTTAAAAAATACATCAAATATAAAAAAAATTCTAATTTAAGAGGAGATCTTAAATATGGTTCATATTGTATACCTCTCAACCGTCTGTGAAAATGTGACACGTTGCCGCGCGACAATTTGTCTCAAAGCAACTTTAAACAATACAACACACACCCATCTGTAAACACTACAAACCACTCACCCCGTTGAATACACTGACCTACCAGCCCTTATGACCTCAAAATTTCACCCTTTTTTACTGTTATATATGAACAACGGCCACAGACCTATAAATTTAACACTGGGTAAGGCTGTCAAGTATTTTTTATTTTTATTCACAGCCCCTCCTGAATACGGGATGATTTACGAAACAAATCCTATAAGTTATTGTTTCTCATTAAAACGACTGTAACACCTTGATTTAAAAAACTTTATTTGTAATCATTTTCGAGTCAGCAGGCCCCGTTCATGAATAGAACAGCCCATAGAATCCCTAAGAAACAATTAATCCACAAAGTTATGCACATTTTTGTGAATAACTTCCACTTGATTAGAAATAACGTTGGCTGTCACAAAAAACACCATTTTTGAATAACGTTATAACTGAACCCCGTAGAAACACTGACGGACTCAAACAAACAAAAACTTTCAGCGTTCCAGGCGATCCGGTTAACTTCAGAAAATGACGGCCTTAAGACTTTTTTAGCAACGGTCAGATGAGCCTGAAAAGATCGCGTCTCTATTGGCACGCCTAATTGCTCTACAATGGTCTTAATTTGAAAAACTAACTTGATTAACGATTCATTAGACTCCGGATCGGTCAGACATAAGACTTTTGGCTTTTGCCAATGCGTTATTTGCCTGAATTGTAATAAAAACGGGGCTGACTTTACCTGCCCCATACGGCGACAAATTTCAACTGTTAACTTGGAATCCATTAAACCAAGAAATACCAACGTTACATGATAATTCTCAGGTGCAACCGGACGGCTTTCCACTGGCAACGTTATCGACTGTTTAATGATCTGGCATAATGGCGACGGCGGACAAATAGCAAAAAAAAGTCGCTTTGTCATCGCTTTAATCCCGGTTTAAAACTCAACACCCTGTTCTGCCATAATACCCTGATCAAACGCATGTTTTATGGGCTGTATTTCAGAGACCGTATGCGCCACCTCAATCACTTCTTCTGCAGCACCGCGCCCGGTCAAAACCAAATGCATCCACGGGGGTTTTGTAACCGTAATAAAGTCAGCAATTTCCTTGCCGGTAATCCAACCATAACTACTGCAATAATTAATCTCATCTAAAACAACCAAATCAAACGCCTCAGACGCAATTTTTTCCTGACTAAACCGCCAAATTTGCTGTGATGTTTTAATATCTTGTTCTGGATTCTGTGTATCCCAGGTAAAACCATCCCCGAGCGCATACCACTCGATATTATCAAACTGCGCTGCTGCTTTTTCTTCACCGGTTTGCCACTGGCCTTTTATGAATTGTATAACACAAACCTTTAAACCCCAGCCAGCAGCACGAAATACCATACCAATAGCACTCGAAGACTTGCCTTTACCCTCGCCAGTATGCACCAATACAATGCCATTTCTTTTTTCTCTTACTTTCATTCCATTCCTATCAGACAGTTCAACATATCACCCAATACATTAGAATACATTGCCCAGTTAAATAATGTAATAAATAGGAACTGCTACAATAGCGATTTCTTATTTATTTAACCTGTACCGTGAATATTCCCGACGCTATTGCTGAAGAATTATCTGTCAACACCAAACAAGTGACCGCTGCAATAAATTTATTAGATCAAGGCGCCACCGTCCCTTTTATTGCTCGTTACCGTAAAGAGATGACGCAAGGTTTAGACGATACCCAATTACGACAACTCTCAGAACGATTATTATACCTCCGTAATCTTTACGACCGGCAACAGAGCATTATTGCCAGCATAAAAAATCAAGGTAAGCTAACGCCCCAACTTAAACAACGTATCACGAACTGTCGTACCAAAACTGACCTCGAAGACCTTTACTTACCCTACAAACCAAAACGCCAAACCAAAGCACAAAAAGCACGCGA
>DTSI01000097.1:40687-58721 GCA_012965425.1 Methylococcaceae bacterium | reverse complement strand
ATTGAAAACGGTTTTATTTGTGAGTCATTTTGAATCTGTCTTAGCACAATTGCCTGAACCGATAAAAAAAGAGCTGGAACGCCCTTTTAGACAATGGTGTGACCGCTTGAATGAGGGTGCCTTCAAGGCTCCGACTGAACATGAATTTATTCAATCGGTTATAAAGGTGTGTGGCACGAGTCAATTTGTTGCTGAAAGCTGTGCAAGAGATGCCGTGTTATGGGCGGATTTGGTTGCGGGAGAAACCTTATACACCACCGTTAACTGTGAAGACTTTTATACACAAGCCTTAGCGGCCAATACGGTTACCAGCGAAGCAGAATTAATGGTTTTACTCAGGCGGTTTCGGCGTCGTGAAATGGTCAGGATTGCTTGGCGTGATATTGCCGGCTGGGCGCCTGTAGAAGAAACATTGTCAGAGTTGTCGGCATTAGCCGATGCCTGTGTTCAGTTTGCACTTGATTTTCTACACGTGGAAGCAACCCGGCAGTGGGGCGTGCCCATTTTATCGAATGGTAAGGAGCAGCGCTTAGTTGTTTTGGCAATGGGTAAATTAGGCGGTGAAGAGCTCAATTTTTCCTCTGATATCGACTTGATTTATTGCTATGCCGAATCAGGAGAATTAACAGCAGGTAAGAAACATTTAGACTACAGTGACTTTTTTTCTCGACTGGCAAAAAAGCTAACCCGTGTTTTAAGTGACGTGACTGTGGATGGGTTTGTTTATCGTGTCGATATCCGTTTAAGACCTTTTGGTGCGAGTGGTCCGTGGGTTATGAGTTTTTTAGGCTTAGAAAATTATTATTTTACGCAAGCGCGGGAATGGGAACGCTATGCGATGGTTAAGGTGCGCGTTATTGCCGGTGAAACTGATTTACTTGCATCAACGATGATGGTGCTTAATCGGTTTGTTTATCGACGCTATTTAGATTATGGGGCTTTTGAGGAACTACGTCGCATTAAATATAAGATTAAAGAAAAACTAATGGCCGAAGGCAAGGTCGATAACATTAAGTTGGGTGTTGGCGGAATTAGAGAGATTGAATTTGTAGTGCAATCTTTTCAGTTAATAAGAGGCGGAACGGATGTTTGTTTACAGAACCGCCAATTGCTCGTGGTTCTGGATAGATTAAGTGAGCTGGGGTTATTGCCGGTCAACGATGTAACAATATTACGAGAAGCTTATATTTTTCTCAGACAAACAGAAAATCGTTTACAACAATACCGAGATGAACAAATCCATGATTTACCAAAAGAAAATCACAGAAGGTTTTTGTTGGCTTATTCAATGGGGTTTGATAATTGGGAGGCTTTTTTAGTTGTTTTAGACCGACATCGACAACAGGTTTCTGCAGTTTTTGAACAGGTGTTTTCCCGCTCGGATGAACAAAAGAGTAAAGGTTTATCTATCTGGGTTGGGATTGCAGACGATGATGTTTTAATGATCGATTTGGTCGCTTTAGGCTACAGGGATGCTGAGAATGTTTTGGCGCGGGTAAAAAAATTTAGAGCATCAGCGGCGGTTAGGCGATTAACGAATAAAGGGGCTGAAACCTTAGACCGGCTGGTTCCTTTAGTCATAGAGCAAACTGAGCAGGTAATGAATCAAGATGAAACCTTGACGCGATTGTTAGAACTGTTGTCAAAAGTCGCTGGTCGTAATGTTTATTTTGCGTTGTTGGTTGAAAACCCAAAAGCATTAACGCATTTGATTAAATTAACGGCGGCCAGTCCGTGGATTGGTCTGCACATGGCTGCTTACCCGGTTTTATTGGATGAATTACTTGATGGGCGAACGTTGTATGAACCCTTGTCAAAAGATAAATTAAACGCTGATTTGGCGCTTGTTTTTGCAAAAAATAAGGGCAATGATACTGAAATATTAATGAATGAATTACGTCGTTTTAAGCAGATTAACATGCTTCGAGTGGCGGTTGCCGGAATTATGGATGTTATACCCGTGATGGTGGTCAGTGATTATTTGACTGCACTTGCAGAAGTGGTTTTACAGCAGGTCGTTCAGTTCGCTTGGAATTTATTAGTTCAAAAACACGGTCGACCTGAGGGTTGTGATTTTGAGTCCAGCGGGTTTGCGGTTATTGGCTTTGGGAAATTAGGCGGTTATGAGTTAGGGTATGGTTCAGATTTAGATATGGTTTTTCTATATCATAGTATCAATGAGCGTGCTTTAACGAATGGATTAAGACCGGTGAGCACGGTTGAGTTTTATACTCGGTTAGGACAGAAAGTTTTATTTTTGTTAAACAGCAAATTATTGTCCGGTATTTTGTATGAATCGGATATGCGTTTGCGGCCTAATGGCGACTCCGGATTATTAGTGGTTTCTGTAAAAGGGTATGCGATTTATCAGCAAGAAAACGCTTGGGTCTGGGAACATCAGGCTTTGGTTCGGGGTCGTTTTGTTGCGGGGGATCAGTCGGTTGGTGCAAGATTTGACCTTATACGAGAAAAAATATTAAGCCAGCCTCGAGATTTTGGTTCGTTGAAAAAAGAAGTTGTGGCAATGCGTTTGAAAATGCGAGATCATTTTTTAAAACCGAATGAGACCTTGTTTCATTTAAAACATGGGACTGGAGGTATTGTCGATATTGAGTTTATAGTACAATTTTATGTATTAGCTTATGCTGAAAGTAATTTAGAGTTACTAACATTCACGGATAACATTAGATTGCTCCAACTTTTACATGAGAAGGGGGTTCTTTCTAAAAGAGATGCAGATATTTTGCAACGAGCTTATTGTGAGTATCGCATTAAAAGCCACCAACAGGTTCTACAGGAACGGGCGCTGGCGGTTGATGGTAAATGCGTTGTTGAATTACGTTCGCAGGTACAGTCTGTATGGCACGCTATAATGGATTAATTTAATGATTATATGGTGGGAGAAAGAATAATGACGATGGATGACAGAGATGGTGTTATCTGGATGGATGGAGAATGGCTACCTTGGCGTGAAGCGAAGGTGCATGTATTAACGCATACCTTGCATTATGGAGCCGGTGTTTTTGAAGGTATCAGAGCCTATAATACCAATAAAGGTGCAGCTATATTTAAGCTCCAAGAACATACTGATCGGTTGTTTAGATCCGCGCATATTCTTATGATGGAAATGCCTTTTACCAAGGATGAGTTAAATAAGGCGCAACGAGAGGCGATTAGCTTAAACCAACTCGATAGTGCTTATATTCGAACCATGTGTTTTTATGGATCAGAAGGAATGGGTCTGCGAGCGGATAATTTAAAGGTTCATGTCATGGTGGCAGCTTGGGAATGGGGCGCGTATTTAGGCGATGAAAATCTTGAAAAAGGTATTCGGATCAGAACGTCGTCATATACTCGCAATCATGTTAATAGCACCATGTGTAAGGCAAAAGCTAACGGCAATTACATTAATTCAATTCTAGCATTACAAGAAGCGCTGTCGACTGGTTATGACGAGGCTTTATTGTTAGACCATGAAGGTTTTGTTGCTGAGGGCAGTGGTGAGAATTTATTTATTATTCGTAATGGTAAGATTTTTACACCCGAAACAACTTCGGCTTTGGAGGGGATTACACGGGAAACTATTATGACTATTGCTAAGGAGCATGGCTATGAAGTCATAGAAAAACGTATATCCCGTGATGAAGTTTATGTGGCCGATGAGGCCTTTTTCACCGGGTCGGCAGCAGAAGTAACCCCTATTCGTGAATACGATGGACGTTTGATTGGAACTGGATCGAGAGGTCCTATTACCCAACAAATTCAAACGTTATATTTTGATTATGTGGGTGGGCGTCGAGAGGATCATCAAGAATGGCTGGATTATGTGAATTAATGTGGCAGATGATTTGAATAAAGTTTTAGTCGTGGGTCCTTCGTGGATCGGCGATATGGTGATGGCACAAAGTTTATTTATAACCATAAAGAACTTGAATCCAGATGCGCAGATAGATGTGCTAGCACCGGCTTGGACTTTTCCTTTATTGGCGCGGATGCCAGAAGTCAATCAGTCTGTTGCGATGCCCTTAGGACATGGTCAATTGGGATTAGGTGATCGTGTTAAGCTAGGGCGTCATTTAGTCACAGAAAGTTACCATCGGGCAATAGTATTACCTAATTCGTGGAAGTCAGCGCTAGTGCCTTTTGCTGCGAAAATTCCACAGAGAGTGGGTTATTTGGGCGAATGTCGTTGGGGATTATTAACAGAGCCTCGTAAATTAGTTAAACAGGATTTGCCCATGACGGTACAGCGTTTTGTGTCTTTGGGGTTAGTCGATGGTGGGTGTCCGGCTGATATTCCAATACCCAAATTGCATGTCAGCCCCACGGGTCAGGCTCTAGTAACGGCTAAATTTAATCTTACCCAAGCTCAGAAAATTTTAGCGTTGTGCCCGGGTGCAGAATATGGCTTGGCCAAACGTTGGTTACCGGCGCATTTTGCAGCCGTTGCGGAGGCTAAAATAGCGGAAGGTTGGCAGGTGATGTTATTAGGTTCTGATAAGGACCGAGACGTTGCTAAGCAGATTAATCTGTTGACGAATCATCAGTGTCTGGATTTTATTGGTAAAACAACGCTGGCTGAAGCGGTTGATTTATTATCGTTAGTTGATGCAACTGTGAGTAATGATTCTGGGTTGATGCATGTTGCCGCTGCTTTGAATAAACCCTTGGTTGCTATTTATGGTTCTTCAGATCCGGGGTTTACCCCACCGTTACATCAAGCCGCTAGGATTGTTTCTTTACAAAAGTCATGCGCCCCTTGCTTTAAACGAGAATGTCCCTTAGGGCATACGCAATGTTTAACTGAAATTATGCCGGCTCGGATTCTTGCTGAAATAACCGCTTTTGACTTGTGAAGATAGCTATCGTTAAGCTATCGGCACTCGGTGATATTGTCCATGCCATGGTCGCTTTACAGTTTTTAAAAAGTCATATTAAGGGCATTAAAATCGATTGGTTCGCAGAAGCTGCTTGTGCTGGATTATTGGCAGATAATCCTGATATTAATCAAATTAATGTGGTTAATTTAAAGGCGTTAAAAAAAAATAAGCAAGGTGTTTTTAAGCAATTTAAGCAGCTTAAATGTTTTTCAGAGAATGACTATGATTGGATTATCGATGCGCAGGGCTTAATAAAATCTGCCGTGGTGAGCCGGCTATTAGGAAAAAATACCGCGGGCTTTGAGAGGGGCTCAGCGCGCGAAGGCTTGGCAGCAATGTTTTATAACAAGACCATCGCCAGTGCTTACGAGAATAATACGATTGACAGAAATGTTCAGGTTATTACCGAACCCTTAGGTTTTCTGGTGAGTGAGGAGATGATCATGAATAAGCTGCCATTTTTATTTTACCGTGAGTGCAGTGATGTCTATGAGAAGTATCTTTCTGAGACGAAAAAAAATATTATTTTTGCGATTGGCTCAACCTGGGAGAGTCGAAATTACCCAAAAGAGCACTTTCTTGAAGTGATAGAGGGACTACAACAAAATAGTTTAATACTTTGGGCGACAGCGCAAGAAAAAGAACGCGCTGACTGGATTGCGCAACGTTCAGCGTTTGCAAGGGTTTTGCCTAAATTAACGATGAATGCGTTAAAGGCGGTGATTGCCAACATGGATTTGGTTATTGGGAATGATACCGGTCCTACGCATATGGCTTGGGGTCTCAATAAGCCGTCCATTACCTTGTTTGGACCGACGCCTGTCAGTCGGATCTATCAGACTGAAATAAACATTGCCTTGAAGTCGCCCTCTACGGTCAATCCTTTAAAGCTTAATAAGCAGGATTTTTCTATTGTTGAAATTTCCGGGGCTGTGGTGATTGAACGTGCGCAAAGGTTGTTAAGTCAGCCGCCAGAATAGCAACACGCATTAAAAGCATTATCCGCCAGACCAGCAACGTGAAATAATTATTTATTTCAGCTACACGCTAACGAATTGAACACGTTTTTTTAAGTGGTGTCTCCCATGTGCACCGTTTTGTACTTTTGTTCTTGAACCAGGGGTTCAAGTGGGAACATTACAGATCAAAAAGGCTTTCCGTTAACGGACATGCTCACCATGATCAATGTCTGTACCCTAAGTTTGTATCTAAGCCCAAGAAGACCAAATACGCCTCGGTTGCTACAGGAGACACGGATTCATTCTAACGCAGTTGGTGGCGACAGGAAATGGAAAATTAAACTTTTTCGAGTGTACTATCTATTTTTCTTTGCAATCGCAATAGGTGACGGTCAATTTCAAGGTTTAATTGTGAATTTTTAATCGTTGTAGGGTCAATATCGTGGACTAGGTATAGAGCGGCCATAACGGCAACTCTTTCTGCATTAGTGACTTTTCCGGAGTCTCGAATTTCACGCATTTTATTATCAAGCCGTTGTGCTGAGTGCGTGAGGTTGTCTTTTTCTTCAGTCGAGCACGACACTTTATATTCTTTCCCGAGGATAGACAGCGAAACAGAGCAGTTCTTTGTCATGACAGATGCTCCATTGATTTGAGTCGTGTTATCATGGCTTCAACTTTTGTTTTTGCTAGAACCGTTTTCTCGATTAGTTTAGATTTTTCACGCATCAATTCTGCTTGTTTGACTTTAAGCAATTCATTTTCTTCGGTAATGGAACTACACATTTGAATAAGACTATCCAGTTTTTTTTCAAGAACTTGAATTTGATGAAGTTGCTTGTTTTCACTTGCCATGGCTTGGAATACGGTTAATGTTGAAATTACTTATATATTTAGGATCGACCTTAGATACTAGCATATGGGGTCTGGTTTATTAAAGTTCAAAAAATGGTTAACGTTATTTTATGACATATTTATCTATTGATGCATTGTTAATGGATGCCGGTGTAACATCTAATGCGGCTGAGGCGCACGGTCTTGCAACAGGAATGTTGTGTGTTGATCTTCAAGTGAGCAGTGATTTATGGTTAAAAGAATTATTGGCAGAGTCGAAGCCATTGACCGATGTTGAAAAATTGGCGTTGTTGACCTTGTTCGAGCAGACAGCTAAATTATTGAATGAGGGTGGTTTTGAGTTTGATTTATTATTGCCTGATGATGATGAGGTGTTATCTGACCGTGTTGAGGCCTTAAGGCATTGGTGTTTAGGTTTTTTGTTAGGTTTGGGTTTTACGCGTTCGGTAGATGATTGGCCCGGTGAAAGTGGTGAGTTGCTAAAAGATCTTATTGCGTTTACGCATGTTGATGGTGATGCTGAAGGTGAAGAAGATGAGGTTTCTTTCACTGAACTGGTGGAATATATTCGGGTGGCCGTTCAAGTTATTCATTCTGATCTGTCTCAAGAAAGTGACGTGAAGGCATTACATTAAAATGGTTGGTTTTTTTAAAAAATAAAGTATGAATCAAGAAGAGTTTAAACGTCGACGACGTTTTATGATGGAAGAGGTCGGTGAGGGTAATATAGCTATTATTGCGGGTGCTGCCGAAAAAAACCGCAATAGAGATGTTGATTATCCTTTTCGTCAAGACAGTGATTTTTATTATTTAACGGGATTTGCGGAATCAAATTCTGTAGCAGTATTTATTCCCGGACGTCAGCAAGGTGAATATTTATTGTTTTGCTCCGAATTTGATAAGCAAAAAGCGTTATGGGAGGGTGCTCATGCCGGCTTAGAGGGCGCTGTCGAAGATTATGGCGCTGATGATGCTTTTCCTATTGAAGACCTTGATGAAATTTTACCGGGTTTGATTGAAAATAAAGCGCGGGTATTCTATCCGATGGGGTGTGATAGTGAATTAAATCATCATATTTTAGAGTGGGTTAATACCTTAAGAGAAAAAAGTCGCTTGGGTATAAGGGTGCCGGGTGAATTTGTTTCTTTAGAGCATGTACTGCATGAGATGCGTCTTTTTAAGAGTTCTCAAGAAATTGCGTGGATGCGTCAAGCGGCAGATATTTCTACGAAGGCGCACAAACGGGCGATGATGAGTTGTCGGTCGTGCCAATACGAGTTTCAAGTTGAGGCGGAATTGATTCATGAATTTATGTTTCACGGCCTCAGGTCACCGGCGTACCCATCGATTGTGGCGGGCGGTGCTAATGCCTGTGTTTTGCATTACACTGAAAATTCTTCACGGTTACAAGCTGGAGATTTGTTATTAATCGATGCGGGTGCTGAGTGTAATTATTATGCGGCAGATATTACTCGGACTTTTCCTGTCTCGGGTCGCTTTAGTCAGCCGCAGAAATTATTGTATCAATTGGTATTAGATGCGCAACTCGCCGCTATTGAGCAGGTGCAACCTGGGATACCTTGGAATCGCTCGCATGATATTGCAATTGAAGTGTTAACAGCAGGCTTAGTGGATTTGGGTATTTTGAGTGGTGCCGTTGCTGAATTAATTGAGGAAGAGGCGTATAAACCTTACTATATGCATCGAATTGGACATTGGTTAGGGATGGATGTGCATGACGTGGGTGATTATAAATTAGATGGGCAGTGGCGAATATTAGAGGCGGGAATGGTATTGACTATTGAACCTGGGCTTTATATTCCTAAAGAGGATACTCTGGTCGCACCGCAGTGGCGAGGTATTGGGATACGTATAGAAGATGATGTTCTGGTAACAGACAGTGGTTGTGAAGTATTGACTGATGCAGCACCTAAAAGTATTCAGGAGATCGAAGCATTAATGCAGGTCGGATAGATGCGCTGCGATTATGATTTGATTATTGTGGGTGGTGGATTAGCCGGTAATTGTTTGGCTTTGGCATTAAAAGATTCCGGACTACGGATTGCATTAATTGAAGCTGAAACGATTGCAGAACGGGAAAATGCCCCGATAGGGCAACGAGCCTTGGCCTTGGCTTACGGGTCAACAGTCATGTTGGCGGCTTTGGACGTGTGGGAGACAATTAAAGAAACGGCAACACCGATAAAGCATATCCATGTTTCTGATCAGGGTCACTTTGGTAAGACGCGTTTATCAGCAGATAAAGAAGGTGTTGATGCTTTGGGTTATGTGATTACTGCGCGTCATATAGAAAGTCATGTGAGTGAGCAGGCCAGTAAAACTGAATTAACGACTTTTTGTCCTGCTCGAGTCGTTGGTTTGATGTCCAGTGATGAGGCCATCTATGTTAATCTGAGCGTTGATCAGCAATCGGTTAATTTGACCGCTAAGCTCGTGATAGGTGCCGATGGCGGGCAATCTACGGTTCGGCAATTATTGGGTATTGAACAAAAGACTACGGACTATTTCCAAAAAGCAATTGTGACGACTGTTGATTCATCGTTAGGTCATAATAATATTGCCTATGAGCGTTTTACCACCCAGGGACCTTTAGCTGTTTTACCCACAACAGGAAACTGCAGTTCTGTCGTTTGGACGCGTACAACTGAACATGCTGATGACCTCATTCAAAGAAGCGATGCAGATTTTCTGGCGGCACTGCAAAATTGTTTTGGTTTTAGAATGGGTGAATTACAGTTAGTGGGGCCCCGTTTTGCTTTTCCAGTGAATCTTATTCGGGCTGAAAAGATGATCGAGGGGCGTGCTGTTATTGTCGGTAATGCCGCACATCAATTGCACCCGGTTGCAGGGCAGGGCTTTAATCTTGGACTACGTGATGTGTTGCAGTTAGCAGAAATGTTAATCGAACAGGTCGAGAACGAAGGCGATATTGGTGAGCGTGTTTTTTTGGATGGCTATGCAAAAGCGCGTCAAATTGATCATGATAAAGTCGTTAATTTTACCGACGGATTAGTCCGTGTTTTTTCTAATGATTGGCTTCCTGTTACTATTTCGCGTAATACGGCATTAATTTTGCTCGATCATGTCAGCAGTGTTAAATCCTTGGTGACCCAGCATGCCATGGGTTTAGGGGGTAAATTACAGCGTATTGGGAAGCGGAGATATTGAGGTGGTAGATCAGTATGAAGTTGTTGTGGTTGGGGGTGGTATTGTCGGTGCAACCGTTGCGTGTGGATTAGCACGGGCTGGAATTTCGGTTGCGTTATTAAATAAAGATGATCCGCTGCGAACTTGGCCGCTGGGTGACTGTGACCTGCGTGTTTCAGCACTCACACAAGCCTCAGTTAATATTATGCAGGCGTTAGGGGCTTGGTCCGGGATTGTTCAACGCGGCGTTAGTCCTTATCGAGATATGCGTGTTTACGACGGTGACAGTAATGGTTTCTTGCATTTTGATAGTGCTGAAACACATTTTCAAGAATTGGGATTTATTGTTGAAAATAGAGTTATTATTGCGGCGTTATGGGATCTATTTGAACATTCTGATCGAAGTGCATTAATATGCGCCGACCCCGTCGTGTCGATAGCAGCCCATCCTTTAGGGCGGCAAGTGACGTTACAGAGTGGCAAAAGCATTAAAACACAGCTGGTTATCGCGGCGGATGGGCAACACTCCCGATTGCGACGTCAAATGGGGATTAGCGTACAGGGCTGGCCTTATCATCAGCACGGGTTAGTAACAACGGTATCAACCGCTAAGAGTCATCAACGGACGGCTTGGCAGCGATTTTTAGAGCAGGGCCCATTAGCTTTTTTACCTTTGCACAATGGACAAAGCTCAATTGTTTGGACCTTAGGGTCAGCTAGCGCTAAAGCATATACGGAGTGCCCAGAGGCGGATTTTTTAGCTGCTTTAACGATGGCTTCCGACGGACTGCTGGGTGAAATAACCGCTGTGGGTGCGCGTGCTTCTTTTCCACTGAATTTTCAACATGCGAATAGCTATACGGCTGAAGCTTTTGCATTAGTGGGTGATGCGGCACATACCATGCATCCTTTAGCCGGTCAGGGCGCTAATGCTGGGTTATTAGATGCTGCAGCTATGATCGAATTATTAGCACAGGCAAAAGAACGGCGACGACCGTTAGGCGGGCAGCAAGTGTTAAGACGTTATGAACGCTGGCGAAAGGGCGATAATTTAGTCATGATGACAACGATGGATTTATTAAAGCGAATGTATGGGATTCATGACCAGCCTTTTGTTCAATTGCGATCACTGGGAATGAATATGATTAATAATTCAAGGCTTCTTAAGCAAATGTTTAATCAATATGCGATGGGGCTAAGGTCAGGTTTGCCAACGTTGGCAGCCAAGTAGTTGGGCTGGAGACCTAGGTAATATTTTTGAAAGTAATGCGCAATCATCTTATGAGGTATTGTTTTAGAATGATTGTTGCCGTCTTTGTTAATTAGAACGTGTAGATTAGAAAAAGGAATAGAGCGATGAATATTCATGAATATCAAGCAAAACAAATTCTTAGTGATTATGGTATTCCTGTTCCTGTTGGG
This sequence comes from Methylococcaceae bacterium, assembly GCA_012965425.1. GTDB lineage: Bacteria > Pseudomonadota > Gammaproteobacteria > Methylococcales > Methylomonadaceae > OPU3-GD-OMZ. The sequence continues at coordinate 47,437 of DTSI01000097.1, read as the reverse complement.
AAACTGGCTTCGACCGTAGAAGAAGCTAAGCAATGTGCTCAAATGTTAGAGCGTAATGCTTGGGTTCTTAAGGCACAGATTCATGCCGGCGGACGTGGTCAGGCTGGTGGCGTTCATGTGGTTGATAGTTTAAGTAAAATTGCAGAGGTGAGTCACCAGTTATTAGGGACGCGTTTGGTCACTAAGCAGACCGGAGATAAGGGACTGCCAGTGAATTCAGTTTGGATTGAAGAAACGGTTGCACTCAAGCGTGAATTTTATCTGAGTTTATTGGTTGAACGTGTTTCTGAGAAGTTGGTGTTTATTGTTTCAGCGGCGGGCGGGATGGATATTGAAGAAGTTGCGCTTAAGACGCCAGAGAAAATTTTGTCCGTTGAGGTTAATCTAATCGTTGGCTTGCAATCATATCAATGTCGTCGCGTTGCTTATGCCTTATCCTTGAAAGGTGAGCAGATTCGTATTATGGAACGGATTATGCGAGGCATGTATCAGGTGTTTATTGAAAAAGATGCCAGCCAAATTGAAATTAATCCCTTGGTTGAAACGGAAAGTGGTAATTTATTGGCGCTCGATGCAAAGATAACTTTTGATGATAATGCTTTGTCTGGACATTCTGATATTTTAGCGTTACGAGACTGGGAACAAGAAGATATCAAGGAGAATAAAGCACAAGGTTTCGGACTTAACTATATTACGTTATCGGGTAATATCGGTTGTATGGTTAATGGTGCCGGTTTAGCGATGGCGACGATGGATCTGGTTAAGTTAAAAGGTGGTGAGCCTGCTAATTTTCTTGACGTGGGAGGCGAGGCAACGGCTGCCAGAGTCACGGAAGCGTTTAAGATTATTTTATCGGATGAGCAGGTTAAGGCGATACTGGTTAATATTTTTGGCGGTATTGTGCAGTGCGATATGATTGCAGAAGGCTTGATTATCGCTATTCAGGAAGTAAAGATGACCATTCCCATTGTAGTTCGATTGGAAGGGACCAATGCAGAGTTGGGCAGACAATTGTTAAATAATTCTGGATTATCAGTCATCGCTGCTGAAGATTTGGAAACAGCGGCTATGAAAGTTGTTGATTATGCGGAGGGCATATGAGTATTTTGATAAACCAAAGTACGAAGGTGATTTGTCAGGGTCTTACCGGTAAACAAGGTCTTTTTCATTCGCAACAGGCGTTAGCCTATGGTACAAAAGTAGTTGCCGGTGTTACGCCGGGTCGTGGCGGTGAACAACATTTGGGATTAACGGTCTTTGACAGTGTTCAGGACGCGGTTGATTTAACGGCAGCTGATGCCACTATGATTTATGTGCCAGCACCCTTTGCTGCCGATGCGATTTTAGAAGCGGAAGAAGCCGGGATAAAAGTGATTGTTTGTATTACCGAAGGCATTCCTATTTTACATATGCTCAAAGTAAAGGCGGTTCTTGAAAATTCAGATTCCGTTTTGATTGGCCCGAATTGCCCCGGTATTATTACCCCCGGAGAATGTAAAATTGGGATTATGTCTGGCGATATTCATTTGCCGGGCAGAATTGGCATTGTTTCGCGATCAGGAACGCTGACTTATGAGGCGGTTAAGCAAACAACGCAACAAGGCTTAGGTCAGTCAACTTGTGTTGGTATCGGGGGTGACCCGATTCATGGTTTGCGATTTATTGATGTGATTAAATTGTTTGAGGAGGATCCCGTGACAGAGGGCATTGTCATGGTTGGAGAAATCGGCGGTAGCGAAGAAGAAGAGGTTGCAGACTATATTGCAGATCATGTCAGTAAGCCAATAGTTGGTTATATTGCCGGCATCACAGCACCCCCGGGAAAACGTATGGGTCATGCCGGTGCTATTATTACCGGCGGTAAGGGTACAGCGGAAGGAAAAATTGCTGCATTGTCAGCGGTAGGCGTTGACGTTGTTAGGTCGCCGACTGAAATTGGTGAACGAATGAAAGCGCGGTTACCTTGAAAATCGCATTCTATTTAATATTCTAATTTATTTTTCTACAGAAAAAAACAATGACTCTGAATATAGCATTGGCCCAGATGAATTTATTAGTCGGTGGCGTTAGTGATAATACCGATAAAATTTTAGCGGTAGCGGAAAATGCGCGTGATCATTTGAAGGCTGATCTTGTGGTTTTTCCTGAATTAACGATTACCGGTTACCCACCGGAAGATTTATTATTTCGTGAAGATTTTCTTAACAGTGCTAATGAAGCAATAAACAGTATTGCGCGATCACTGGCTAATATAGCTATTGTGATTGGTTTTCCTGAAATGGAGGAAGGTAAACTTTATAACAGTGCAGCCTTTATCTGTGGCGGTAAAGTTCAGGCGGTTTATCGCAAAAATGTATTACCTAATTATGGCGTATTTGATGAACGGCGATATTTTTATTGTGGTGAAAACCCTTGTGTTTTTAATTTTAAAGGGCACCTAATAGGACTGAGTATTTGTGAAGATATCTGGAGTTCCGGGGTTGTTGAAAGAACCCAAGCATTGGGAGCTGAGTTATTACTTAATTTAAATGCTTCACCTTTTCATGGCGGTAAGGTTTATGAGCGCGAGGAAATCGTACGTGAACGTATTGATGGCGTAAAAATTCCTGTTGTTTATGTTAATCAAGTGGGTGGGCAGGATGAACTTGTCTTTGATGGTGCCTCTTTTGTTATGGATTCTTTCGGTAATATTGTTTTCAGAGCCCCTGAGTTTATTGAGGATCTGTCGGTGGTGCCATTTAATCAGGATCATCGTTTGTTACCCATGGAATCTACTTTAGCCGCTTATTATCAACCGGTTAAAAGTGAATATCAGGCTTTGGTTTTAGGGGTTCGGGATTATGTTATGAAGAATGGTTTTCAGGGCGCTGTGTTAGGGTTGTCGGGGGGAATTGATTCTGCATTAACGCTAGCGCTCGCAGTTGATGCCTTGGGTGCAGAGCATGTAGAAGCAGTACTTATGCCGTCAGTGTATACTCATAGTATGAGCCTGGAAGATGCGGAAAAGCAAGCCAAAACTCAAGGTGTTAAATTCAATATCATTCCTATTCATTCAGTGGTCACGGCATTTAATTCGGTGTTGTCGGATGTATTTGAAGACAGTAGCGTTGGGGGGGTTACGGAGGAAAATATTCAAGCCCGTTGCCGTGGCGTGATCTTGATGGCGATTTCTAACAAGCAAGGTAAGTTATTGTTGACGACGGGGAATAAAAGCGAGATGAGCGTGGGGTATGCCACTTTATACGGTGATATGGCAGGTGGTTTTGCACCCTTAAAAGATGTTCCTAAATTATTGGTTTATCAATTGGCAGAGTATCGAAATCAGTTGTCTCCGGTGATTCCTGAACGCGTTATAACGCGGCCACCGTCAGCTGAATTAGCACCCAATCAAATAGATGAAGATTCTCTGCCGGCTTATTCCAATCTTGACCCTATTTTAAAAAGATATGTTGAACAGGATCAGAGTGCTGAAATGATAATAGCGGCGGGATATACAGAAGCGGATGTGCACCGGGCTATTTCATTAGTAGATCGCAATGAACATAAACGCCGCCAAGCACCACCGGGTATACGTGTTACGAAAAGGGCTTATGGCCGGGAACGGCGTTATCCCATCACCTCCGGGTATAGTGGGATAGTTTCGTAGTTTTACGTTGAGCGGTTTTGGGTCAGTAGACTACTTATCCAGACCAATAAAGTCCCAAATAGTGTGGATGATGCCGGTATTTTGGTAGACGGAGGGAGGGCCGTTGGGATAGTTCTTTTGATAAACGCGTTCAGCATCCTTAGCTAGGTCGTTAATGCCCAGATGCTCGTAGGCTTCTTGCATTATCCTGAGCGCATGGGGGATTGCCGTCGTTTTCTGATAATTTTTTATGACAGCGCTGGCACGGTTTGCAGCGGCTATATAGGCTTTTCTTCTAAGGTAGTAGTGTGCAATGTTTATTTCATAGGAGGCCAGTTTGTTTCGGAGTGCAATGATGCGTTGCTTGGCATCAGGGGCATAGGTGCTATTAGGGAAACGACGTATTAATTCGGAAAAAATGGCAAAAGCTTCGCGGCTGTTTGCCGGGTCACGCTGTGAGGCATCTGTGGGTAAAAAACGCGCAATATACCCTGTATCTTGATTATAATTGACCAGACCTTTTAAATAATAGGCGTAATCAATACTCGCGTTAGTCGGGTTGGTTTTGATGAAACGATCAGATGATGCGATAGCGGCTTCAAAATCGTCATTTTTATATTGAGCGTAAGCCAGATTCAGTTGGGTTTGTGCCGCATGGTCTCCAAAAGGGAAGCGGGCCTGTAATTCTTCATACAGGGTAATGGCCTTTTGAAAGTTTTGGTTTTCTAATGCTTTGTCAGCATTTACTTGAAGTTGATCTGACTCGATAAGGCTATTTTTTGCATTAGGGCTTGATAAGTCGAGATTATTTAAATAATTACATCCGCTCGTGGGCAGTATTAATATGGTAAAAAGGGCAATTCGTAGTAAGCGGTAGAGCTCAAGATTAGTATTGTGTGACATGGATTAATTATGTAGCCTTTGGTGGCTGCATTTTGTTTTTAAATGAGAATTTGAGTATACCTTAAATTAACTTTTAAGATTACCAACGTTGAGTGAATTTTATGATTAAAACAATACCTTTTGAAATGGCTGGCTATCGATTAGACCGGGCATTGGCAGAATTATTTCCAGAGTATTCCAGGAGTCGGTTACAGACGTGGATAAAGCAGGGGCGTGTGTGGGTCGATCAGCAACAATTACGACCCAAAGATTCCGTGAAAGGTGGGGAAGTCATAGAGCTTCATGCTGAAGCTGAAATCGTGACGACCTTAGAGGCAGAAGAATTGCCGTTAGATATTGTTTTTGAAGATTCGGAATTATTAATCATCAATAAACCCGCTGGTTTAGTGGTTCATCCCGCTGCAGGGAATTGGTCTGGTACATTACAAAATGGGTTGTTGTTTTATGCGCCTATCTTATCGACCATACCACGTTCTGGTATTGTTCATCGTATTGATAAAGATACCTCTGGTTTATTAATGATAGCAAAGAGCCTCACCGCTCATGCTCATTTAGTGAATCAATTACAAAAAAGAACCGTTCATCGGGAGTATATAGCGATTACGCAAGGGAGAATGACTTCGGGCGGGACTGTCGATGAACCGATTGGGCGTCATCGGGTTAATAGGAAGCGTCAAGCCGTTGTAGAATCGGGAAAAGCAGCAATTACCCATTTCAGGGTGTTAACGCGTTATCAACAGCATACCTTAATCGGGGTAAAGTTAGAAACGGGACGAACGCATCAAATTAGAGTACATATGGCGCATATTCATTACCCTTTATTGGGCGATCCCGTTTATGGTGGGCGTTTTAAATTACCTAAAGATTGTGGCGCTGAATTGGCAACACAGTTACAAGGGTTTAAACGCCAGGCATTACATGCAGCTAAGTTAGGATTGATTCACCCAAGAACCGGTGAATATGGTGAGTGGACAGCGGACTTGCCAATGGATATGGATAAACTTACGAAGGCATTAGCGACTAATGATAAAATAGATGGTTACCGTTGATTGGCCAGTTGCAGAAGGAATTCATGCTGTTTCGACTGTTCGCTGTGGGGGGATTAGCTTAGGGGCTTATGGAAGTCTGAATTTGGCTATGCATGTGGGTGATAGCGCGCAGTCTGTTAGCCAGAATCGCAATATTTTACGGCAGAAATGGTTGTTACCAAGCGAACCGGTTTGGTTGGATCAGACGCACAGTAGCAAGGTTATTTGTGCAGATACCGCTACCGTTATGCCAGTAGCGGATGCTAGCTTTACCGGTCAACCCGGTATTGTTTGTGCGGTCTTAACAGCAGATTGTTTGCCGGTTTTATTAGCCGATAAAAAAGGGCAGTGGATTGGTGCGGTTCATTGTGGTTGGCGAGGATTATTGGCGGGTGTTTTAGAAAATACATTGATGGCAATGCCGGGTGTTGATTTTATAGCGTGGTTTGGTCCAGCCATAGGCAATACTATTTTTGAGGTGGGTTATGAGGTTAGAGATGCTTTTGTGAAAAAGAACCCAAACATGGAAGCTGCTTTTAAGGTGTTCGGTAAGGGTTATTTTTTGGCTGATATCTATAAATTAGCACGGTTGATTTTAAAGGAAGTTGGTATTGATGATATATACGGCGGTACCTATTGCACCTTTACGGATACGAGTCGGTTTTTTTCTTATCGAAGAGAGAAAGTCACCGGACGCATGGTTTCACTTATTTGGAGAGAGTTTTAAGCATCTATGAATTTATTGGTTTTAATTGTAATTTTTACCGCTTTAGGGGGTGTTTTAAGTGTTTTGGCGGCATCGGTCTTTTTGTGGCTCCCTGATAATAAACGCAATGCTATTTTGCCACACGGGATCAGTTTCTCGACGGGTGCATTGTTAGCGGTTTCTTTTTGGGGGCTGATTCCTCATGCTTTTGAGTCTGTTGATATGGACCATTTTCAACGTTTATCAGCTACTATTTTGGCGGGTTTGTTGAGTTTCTTTGTATTGGAAAAATTGTTAATTTGGCGTCATTGTCATTCTGGAAGTTGTGAGGCGCATATTCCTGAAGGTGCTGATCATAGTCATGAGGCCGCAGGGACGTTGATTATTCTCGGTGATAGTATTCATAATTTTGTCGATGGGATATTAATTGCAGCTGCTTTTTTAACGGACGTTAACTTAGGTATCGTAACGAGTTTGGCTGTTGCCGC
>DTSI01000097.1:0-40639 GCA_012965425.1 Methylococcaceae bacterium | reverse complement strand
TTATTCACGTCGGAAGGCACTGTTCTATAATGTTCTAGCTAGTTTAACAACTGTTTTTGGCGGTATTTTTGCCTATTTTGGTTTGGCTGATTTACACGGTTATTTGCCTTATTTTCTGGTTTTGGCCGCTTCAAGTTTTATTTATATTGCCGTTGCTGATTTAATTCCTACCTTGCATAAGAAAACAGATATGCAATCTAGTTTAAAACAGATTGCTTTGATCGCCGTGGGCGTGACGGTGATTTGTTTATTACATACGGTCGCTCATGATATTGAAGAGCAAATACCGGTTGAAAATTTGCATACATCGTTGACCTTGAGTTGACCGGTGAATAGGAAAACGTACTTAGGTAATAACATCAGGTTTTGTTAAACCCGTTTTCTTTTTTATTTCACAAAGTTTCTCGGCAATAGCGATTAGAGGCGCTAATGCTATTTGCGGGTCGGTATCAAATTGAGTGGCATCTTGTGTGAACCGTTCTATATAGATACGTAAAGTGGCGCCAACGGTACCGGTGCCAGAGAGGCGATATACAATTCGGGAGCCATCCTTAAAGCGGATTCGAAGGCCTTGGTTTTTACTGTGACTGCCATCGATAGGGTCATGGTAGGTGAATTCATCCGTATCACTGATGACATAACCGTTAATTTCCTTGTTCGGAAGAGTGCTTAATTTATCGCGTAGTTGCTTAAAGACGGTGGTTGCAAGTATCAGATCCAGCGCTTCATAGTCGTGACGAGAATAGATGTTGCGGCCAAATTTATGCCAATGTTCGTAGACTATTTCTTTGACGGATTTATTTTTTCGGGCGATTAAATTAAGCCAGAATAAGACGGCCCAGAGGCCATCTTTTTCTCGGACATGGTCTGAACTTGAACCAAAGCTTTCTTCGCCGCAAAGTGTTATTTTTTTGGCATCTAATAAATTGCCAAAAAATTTCCAGCCTGTGGGTGTTTCATAACAAGGAATCTCTAAATATTGAGCGACGCGATCAACGGCTTGACTGGTAGGCATAGAACGGGCAACGCCAGAGAGCCCTTGGTGATAGCCGGGAATTAGCTGTGCGTTCGCAGCCATAATGGCAAGGGAGTCACTGGGCGTCACATAGAAATTATTTCCTAGGATAAGGTTTCTGTCGCCATCGCCATCAGATGCAGCTCCGAAAACGGGGGCATTTTCGCTAAACATCAGTGCGGTTAACCTGCGGGTCTGAGTTAAATTAGGATCCGGGTGGCAACCGCCAAAATCTTCCAAGGGTATAGCGTTAATCACTGAACCCGAGGGTGCCCCAAGCACAGACTCGAGGATATGTTGGGCATAAGGTCCGGTAACGGCATGCATCGCATCAAAACATAAACTCAGGGATTTGCTTTTTATGACCTCTTTTAATAGCTTAAAGTCAAAAATTTCGGTCATCAACTGGGCATAGTCAGTGACCGTGTTAATAATGGAAATAGTGAGGTTGTCAATTTGTAGGTGCTGAATGTTATTAAGATCGATGTCATCAAAAGACGCATAAAAATAATGATCTATTTTCTTCGTTCTGGCAAAGATGGCGTCGGTCAGTTGCTCTGGGGCAGCGCTACCGCTGGCAATATTAAATTTAATACCGAAGTCTTTGTCCGGCCCGCCGGGATTATGACTGGCAGATAAAATGAAGCCACCAAAGGCTTGATGTTTCCTGATTAAATGAGATACGGCCGGGGTGGAAAGCAAGCCGTTATGGCCGATGAGTAATTGACGACAACCGTTAGCCGCGGCTATTTTGATAATCACCTGGATTGCTGGACGATTATAAAACCGACCATCGCCGCCAACAACAATCGGTTGTCCCGCATAGTCGCCCATGCAGTCAAAGGTGGCTTGAATATAATTTTCTAAATAGTTAGGTTGTTGGAAAACAGCTACTTTCTTTCTGAGTCCGGACGTTCCAGGTTTTTGATCATTATAAGGTTGTGTGTTTACCGTATTTATATGCATTTTAAAATAGGGTATAAGTGTTGGAAAAGTGTAAAGAGGCGTTGCCATATAGTAAAGCAAAACGTATGGTTAGTGCTGTATTTGTGGTTATGACTTACATTTCAATTACGTTATGTGGGGTTATGTTGGCGTATAATGCCACTTTGAGGAGTAATTTTGGTCAATGGTTCAGGTGATTGGGTCAGTGGTTTTTCACCCTTGGTAAACGAAGCCTCAAAAGTGCTTGTATTAGGAACGGTACCCAGTCAAGATTCACTCAAGAAGCAACAGTACTATGGTCATGAGCGTAATGCTTTTTGGTTGATTATGTCGTCTTTGTTTGCTGCTCCAGAGTTAACAACTTACCAGCAGAAGGTTGCCTTGTTATTGACTGAAGGTGTTGCCGTTTGGGATGTTTTACAAAGTTGTCAACGTGAGGGAAGTTTAGATTCGAGCATTAAGTCGCAGTCTATAACGGTCAATGATTTTGGTTGTTTTTTTAAGACATATCCCTTGGTGCGGGCAGTGTTTTTTAATGGTCGGGCGGCAGAGCAAATTTTTCAGCGTCGGGTGTTACCTCAGATAGTGAATGATCTAGACTACTATCGATTACCCTCGACGAGTCCCGCCTATGCGGCCATGTCGGTAGTAGAAAAAAAACGCCAATGGCAGCAAATTTTGACAATGCTTTAAGGTAGGTAAGTGAGCTAATCGTGTTGAATAAGTTAAGTGAGTAGGTAAATTGGAAACATTATCAATGTGGGAAAATCTAGTCTTAGGGATAATTGTGTCAGGGGTGTTATTAATATTCATTCCGAGTATAAGGTCATCAATGATAAGGAATCGTGATGTTCCCTCGGATTGGAAGGCCGTCATAGTGCCGATAGGTTTGGTGGTTTTGTTTGTGGTGTTTTTATTGGTTATGGGGTGATATGAAAGATTTAGAAGTAGCGGATGTTAACCGGCCAAGTCGTTCGCAATTAAAGCGAGAGGATCAGGTCTTACATATGATGGCAAAAGAATTAGTTGAATTATCGGTTGCAAGTTTAGTGGCGTTGAAGTTATCAGATCAGTTAAGGGAGGCTGTTAAGATGGCATCTGCTATGCCTGCTAATAAAGGTGCCCGAAAAAGGCAGCTTAAATATATTGCTGGGATATTACGTACTATTGAAACGGATATTATTCGAGAACGTCTTGATTTATTTAAAAATAAAAGTGCGCATTCTGCGCGTGAGTTGCATAAAGTAGAGCATTGGCGGGCTCGACTGTTATCGGATGATAAAACGGCGTTAACTGAATTATTAGATACCCATCCAGAAGCGGATATACAATATTTACGTCAGTTGGTACGAGGGGCTAAAAAAGAAATGGCACTGGCTAAACCAGCGAAGTCTGCACGGTTATTATTCCGGCAGTTAAAAGGATTATTTGATGAGACGGATCAGTTAAGTTGAAATAAATCCAGTTGTTTAGGACGAGGTGATGTGATGGTTGATTCTAGCGATGAAAAGGTGACACCCAATAACCGAACTTTTCGTTGACTAATAGCGGTTTTCTTGGTGAGTTCTGCAATAATGTACGGACCTAGGCTTGGATCGGTAATGCGGTCAAGGATGGTTTTGCTACGGGTAATTTGCTCAAAGTTTTCATACTTTACTTTAATCGTGACGGTCATTGCGGTGAGCTCTTTTGTTTGTAACTTTGCAAAAGCTGCTAAAAATAAACGATTGATCGTTTGTTCAATTAAAATGGGATCACTGATGTCCTTTGAAAATGTTTGTTCAACACCGACTGATTTTGTTAGCCGGTGAGGGCGTACGGGACGGTTATCTTGATTGTTGGCTATGTGAAAGTAATGTAACCCGGTTTTACCAAAATGACTTTGTAACTGTTCTTTGCTGAGCATTGTGAGTTCTTTTCCGGTATGAATACCCAGAGCGTGCATTTTCTTTTCAGTGGCGCGTCCAATGCCATGAAATTTGCCGATGGGTAATTGCTTAATAAACGTTGGCCCTTGTTCTGGAGTAATAGTATAAAAACCATTGGGTTTATTTATATCGGAAGCGATTTTGGCGAGGAACTTATTATAAGAAATACCGGCGGATGCAGTCAGTTGAGTGCGTTGTTTTATTTTTTGCGTAATATCTTGCGCAATGAGTGTTGCTGACTGTTGAAAGTCCTGAACAGTTGTCACATCAAGGTAGGCTTCATCCAGTGAGGCCGGCTCAACAAGATCAGTATATTCTCTGAAAATTTCACGAATTTGTTCCGAGACTGCTCGGTAAACTGCGAATCTGGGTTTTACGAAAATTGCACTGGGACACAGACGGTAGGCTTTTGATGATGGCATAACGGAATGAATACCAAAGGCACGCGCTTCATAACTACAGGTGGCAACGACACCCCGACTGTTTGGCAAGCCGCCGACGATGAGGGGTTTATTGCGGTATTGTGGGAAGTCACGCTGTTCGACGGCAGCAAAAAAAGCATCCATGTCTATGTGAATGATTTTTCTTAACAGTTCTGTACTCATGGGACAAAAGCAAGACGGTTAATCAGGGTAGATTTTTAGATCTCTTGAGGCCTTATCGAGGGCTTTTTTTTTCCAAGGTTTCAGTCAGTGACCATTCTGAAAAAGGAAACGGCAGTCGTTCGCTGTTGAAAGTTAAAAACAATACGATATCGTAGAGGTACATTGAAAGTTTTTTACCAAAACCAAGAATGTTGGTGTTCGGGTTGCCGGTCATTAGCATTGAAGCAATCTGTAATAGAATAATAAGTTGTAAAACTATTTGAACCAGACTGACCATGACAGCAAAGATTGCCATAAAGAAAATACGTTTCCAGGTGCTTAATTTTTGCAGGTTCTGATTAATATCCTCTTGCATGTTTGAGTTTCCTTAATGATTGATTCGCTACGAAAAGCATTAACCAGTAGTTTTTAACCGCGCATCATAATGTCGCGCAAATCTAAAGTTGCAGCATTAGCTCGGGTAATATAGGTTGCCATTGTTAGCGAATAATTAGATAAGATGCCAAAACCATCACCATTTAGAATCATAGGGCTCCAAATGGGGGTGATGGCTTTTTCTAATTCGTGGATAACGCGTTGCATCGTTTCGGTGGCATTTTTATCGGCTAAAACGTTGCCGAAATCGTGTTCGACAGCTTTAAGTAGGTGGACCAGTGCCCACGTTGCACCCCGTGCTTCCCAGAAAACATCATCAATTTTTATCCAAGAGGTTTGCATCATGGTTGCATAGCGTTCATTGATATTAGTGGGTTGGAGTCGGCCGGTACTGGCAATTAACCGGGCAGAAAGACCGCCTAAGCGCTTTTCAACAACTTCAAAATATTGCCTTAGATTATCGGCGCGAGAATAAAATTGAGCGCGGTTTTGGGCTCGGGTATTGAGTAGACGATGCATATAGCGTTTGAGTGCTCTATTACCTTTACGGTATTCCCCTTCCGTTGAAGGGAGTGCCCAAGAGGTGTGTTCATAGTAAAAATACGGTTCTGCTTTCGCTAAATCCGGGTCTTCACTTGATTGCGATTGTGAACGTGCAAAGTGATTCCTAAGTGCGGACGCACCATCACGAACCATGACTAAAGCACCAAACTCCCAACTCGGCATGTTATCGAGGAATACGCTGGGCGGGGCAACATCGTTGCTTAAGTAGCCGCCGTTTTTGTCTAAAAGGGTAGTGATGAGAATAGCAAGCGTGTTGCTATAGACATAGCCGTTAGGGACGATCCGTATATTGGTTTTTTGGGATGATTTGAGCGCTTCTTCTTGAACGTTGAACTGCTCGGGTTCCATTGATGAGTACTGCGCTAGAATAGTGGCTAACACAAGGATCATGAAAACAAAAAAACCCAATATCCAGCCAAACCCACGGTATTTAATATTATCAATAATTGAACTGATCGTCATATTGTATGCCTTGCTTGTTTATTCAGACAGGTAAAGAAATTAAACGTTATGTTATCAGAAATGCCAAGGTAAGTTATTGAAAACGATATTTATTTAAAGGAAAGGAAAAATGGCCGTTGTAAATCAGATAGGATCACTTTTTAGCGCGAGGGTGGGTGTTATCATAAACTTGTAGCAAATGTTGAAAATCAAGGTGTGTGTAGATCTGTGTTGTGCTTATTTTACTGTGGCCGAGTAGTTCTTGAACCGCACGTAGATTTTGACTGGATTCTAAAAAGTGGCTGGCAAAAGAGTGACGTAGCATGTGGGGATGAATATGGACAGGGCTATGGGTTTTTTGACACCATTGGCTCAGTCGGCTTTGTACGCTTCGGTTGCTAAGGCGCTTGCCGTGTTGGCTGAGAAAGAGTGCGGGGTCGTTATTTTTTATGAGGGAGAGTCGTATGGGTAGCCATTTTTTTAGGGCTGATAGTGCTTTTTTACCAATGGGTACCAAGCGGCTTTTATGCCCTTTTCCGTGTCGAATAGTGACCATTTGTTCGGAGGAATCAATATCTTCAACGTTCAATCCGGTGAGTTCTGAAAGTCGAAGGCCACAAGAATAAAACACTTCAAAAATAGCCAGATCTCGGCATTCTAGTGTTGATTTTGCAGGCGTCTCAAGTAGGCCATTAATCTGGTCAACATCAAGTGTTTTAGGTAGGGTTTTGGACGCTTTAGGTGCGCGTAGATAGCTGGCTGGATTAATTTGTAAATAATTATTTTTAACGAGGTAATTGAAGAAACTACGAACAGCAGATAATTCTCGTTGTAAACTTTTACCGCTGAGGCCTTGGCGGTGGCGGCCGGCAATATGGTTTCTGATGTCAGAGTATTGTAGCTCGGACCAGTGCTTACATGATTTTTGCTGACAAAATAGCGTTAGCTGCTTAAGGTCCCGTTGGTAGTTGATTAAGGTGTTTTTTGATGCACGTTTTTCATAGCGTAGGTGATCAAAAAAGTCAGTGAGTAAACTAAGTGCTTCAGGAGTCATGTGCGTGATAATATTGAATGCATTTTTTTACACTGGGGAATTCTTTAAGGAGCTATGCGTGCCATGCGCTTTTGTTAGGCAGGTAATGAGTTGTGTTGCAATAATTTCACTGATTTGAGTCAAGAAGAGGTGCCCCATATCCACTTTATAACGTTCTTTTTCACGGCTCCCTATTGCAATGATACCCTCTAACCCAGTGAAGTTCATAGGTATAATGGCACAAGATTTAATTTGTAAGGCATTTTCTGCAAATAGGATTCGTGCTTGATTTATAGGCGGCTTGCCACATTTAGGTTGATTTAATGTAAGAACCTCTTTGAATGCAAGTGCTTGTTTACTGTGCCTGTTAATGAATAGATTTATGGGTGATTGAGCATCGTGTTTTTTTTCATTAAAAACTTTAAGGGTAAAAAAATCACTTAAAAAACAATTAGCAAAGACTTCATCTAAGTTTTCCAGAAGATCGTTAAGGGTCTGGGAATCAAGGATGGCGAGCGTGAGTTCATGCATCCGCTGAGCTGTGAGATCATTTTCTTTAGCGATATCAATTAATTCTATAAATTGCCCTTCGACTTTTTGGTGTTTAGCTCTGAAAATTTCAAGTTGTTTGGCCACTAAGGAAATAGCCGGTCCGCTTGGATGAGGAACAGAAAGGTTTTCTAATAACTCAAGATGGTTATGAAAAAAATCAGGATTTTTTTCAAGATAGGCTTTGACTTCAGTCTCGGTTATTTTAGGTGTCATGGCTTAGATTCCGTGTTACAGACTAATAGTACCGTTAAAAACAGGCGTGGCCGAACCGGTCATAAAAACTGGCGTGCTACGTCCTCGCCAATGAATTTTCAGTTCACCGCCTGGTAATTCAACGCGTACATCTTTTTCTAACATATCTCTTTCAATACCGCAAATAACAGCCGCGCATGCACCACTGCCACACGCTAATGTTTCACCGGAACCGCGTTCATAGACACGTAATTTAATGTGGTTGGGTTTGATAATTTGCATAAACCCAATATTAGCGCGTTCAGGAAAAATAGGGTGGTTTTCAAGTGTTTTTCCCAGGGTATTGACGGGGGCGGTCTCGATATCGTCAATGACGATAACAGCATGCGGGTTACCAATGGAGACAGCAGAAAAAGACCACTCAATAGTATCAATAGTCACGGAATACCGTGATGACTGTGGAGATGATATGGCTAAGGGGATTTGCGACGGCTCGTGTTTAGGTAGCCCCATATTAACGGTAATTAAGTCATTCTGACTGAAACTGAGTAATAATTGTCCAGCGTGGGTGTCTACGAGAAGGTCATCTTTTAGGGATAATTTTTGGCAACGAATAAAATGAGCAAAACAGCGCGCACCGTTACCACACTGAGAGACTTCACTGCCATCGGCATTAAAGATGCGGTACTTGAAGTCAGCCGATGAATCCGGGTGACTGGCTTCGACTAATAGCAATTGATCAAAGCCAATGCCAAAATGTCTGTCGGCGAGAAAACGTATTTGCTTTGGGCTAAGGGTTATTGTTTGATTAATAGCATCAATAACAACAAAGTCATTGCCGAGGCCATGCATTTTGGTGAAGGCAATTGTAGTCATGGTTAAAATGGTCGGTAGAGTTGGGGTCGTTTGCTGTTGGTTTTGGCTGTTAAGTTCATGGGAGCAGTGTTTCGCCTTGCCATAAACTGGCGATTGATTCTCGTTCCCGAATAAGGTGATATTGATCGCCGTCAACTAGGATTTCAGGGGGGCGTGGTCTTGAGTTGTAGTTTGAACTCATGGAAAAGCCATAGGCACCTGATGACCGAACGGCTAATAAGTCATTAGGTGATAATGCCAAGGAGCGTTGTTTGCCTAGAAAATCGCCTGTTTCACAAATGGGACCCACAATGTCCCAATACTTTGTTGTTGCGGTTGAAAGTTGATTGACTGGAATAATGTCTTGCCAGGCATTGTAGAGGGCAGGACGCAGTAGATCGTTCATAGCAGCATCAACAATAGCGAAGTTTTTCGCTTCAGTGGGTTTTAGGTATTCAACTCGTGTGACTAATATTCCGGCATTACCGGCAATGGCGCGCCCCGGTTCAAGTAGTATTTTGATGTTTCTATCGGCTAATCTTTCAAGGAGCGCCGCAATATAGTCTTTGGGTTCAGGTGGGGATTCATGTTGATAACAAATGCCGAGTCCGCCGCCTAAATCGAGGTGTTCGATCGTTATTCTTTCTGCACTGAGTCGGTCAACGAGTAATAAAATCTTATCAAGCGCATCAATGAAGGGCTCTGTCTCCGTCAGTTGAGAGCCGATATGACAATCAATGCCCAGTATTTTGATGTGTCCTAAGGTCGCGGCGTGTTGATACTGTGTAAATGCTTCATTGATATCAATACCAAACTTATTTTCTTTAAGACCGGTGGAGATATAGGGATGTGTCTTTGCATCCACATTAGGATTTACCCGAATAGAGATATTGGCAATACAACCCAATTCTTTTGCTATGGTGTTAATGCGGTCGAGTTCTTCACTGACTTCGATATTGAAGCAGTGAATGCCGGTATTGAGTGCGGCTCGAATTTCATCTTCTCGTTTTCCGACACCGGAAAAAACTATTTTTTTAGGGTCTCCGCCGGCTGCAATAACGCGTTCCATTTCGCCGATAGAGACAATGTCAAAGCCGGAACCCAAACGTGCCAGTATATTTAAAATGGCAATGTTTGAAGAGGCTTTCATCGCATAGCAGATCAGGTGAGGGTGACTGCCAAAGGCGCGGTCAAAGGCCTGCCAGTGTCGTTCCAGTGTGGCACGGGAATAGAGGTAACAAGGTGTGCCAAATTGTTCGGTAATATCACGAACAGAACAGTGTTCAGCAAAAAGTTGATTGTCCTGATAATTGAAATAATCCATAGTTAGGGCATGTGAATAGGTGGGTTGTCATTAGGTATATAAAGCGGGCCCATTTGTCCACAAGCCGATAGTAAAAGTGCCATACAAACCAAGCAAATAATTTTTTTGGTAATCATAAGTTTAATTTTTATAAATAAATTCAGGTAACCATGTGGCTAATGAGGGCCAATAAGCTAATAATCCCAGCATGCATAATTGAATCAGAATAAAGGGCATTACGCCACGATAAATTTGTATGGTAGTAATTTCAGCCGGTGCGACACCGCGTAGGTAAAAGAGCGCAAAACCAAAAGGGGGCGTTAGGAACGAGGTTTGTAAGTTAATGGCAATCATAATTCCAAGCCAAATGGGGTCGATACCCATGCCTAAGAGAATGGGGCCAATGATCGGCACAATAACAAAAGTGATTTCGATGAAATCCAGCACAAAACCAAGTGCAAACATGACAATCATCACTAGAAAAGTGGCGCTTAGTTTTCCGCCGGGTAGATCAGATAACAACGCTATAATAATTTCATCACCGTTAAAACCTCGAAAGACCAGAGAAAACAGCGCAGCGCCAATAAGAATCATAAAGACCATGCTAGTAATTTTCGTGGTCGTTTGCATGACGGTACGCAGCGTTGAGAGGGTTAATTTTTTGCGCAAGAAAGATAAGAGGAGTGCGCCGCTTGCTCCTACGGAGGCCGCCTCTGTCGGGGTTGCAATACCGGCAATAATAGAGCCTAAAACGGCAAACATAAGCAGTAAAGGCGGAAGGAGTCCGGTAAATAATTGTTGGTAATTTCTAGTTTTAGGGTCGTTTTTATCCACACGGGCCGGCATCAATTCAGGCCTCAACTGGGCTGTCAGGATGATGTAAAGTAGATAAAAAAAGACCAGTCCCAGTCCCGGGAGTAGGGCGCCTGCAAACAGGTCGCCGACGGAGATAGTTTCCGGTGCAAATATCCCCATGTCTAGTTGGGCCTGTTGATAGGCTGTCGACATTACATCACCGAGTAAAACTAATACAATCGAGGGAGGAATGATTTGACCTAAAGTTCCTGAGGCGCAAATGATTCCGCAAGAGATAGCGGGGTCATACTGGTTGCGTAACATGGTGGGTAGTGATAACAGTCCCATGGTTACTACCGTGGCGCCAACAATACCGGTGCTTGCAGCCATCAGCATACCAACAAGAGTAACAGCGACACCGAGTCCCCCGCGCATGGATCCAAATAAGTCAGCCATGCTTTCCAGTAAGTCTTCGGCAAGTTGGGCGCGCTCTAACATGACACCCATAAAGACAAAGAGAGGGACGGCAATAAGTGTTTCATTATTTATTATGCCGAATAACCGATTCGGTAATGCGTGCAAAAAGGCAATATCAAAAAGGTCCAGTTGAATACCTAAGGCGGCAAATCCGAGTGCCGTTCCGCTTAAAGCAAAAGCAACAGGAAAACCAGAAAGCAGTACCAGAAAGACAGCAAGGAACATCCAAAAAGCTAAATATTCTTCCATCGGTTATGACTCTGCGTTTAGGGGAATGCCGAGGGCAGAAAACAGACTTTTAATAGCTAACGAGATGCCTTGCAGAAAGAGTAAGCCAGCCATCATAATAATAGTGCTTTTAAGGAGATAAACGCCGGGTAATCCGCCAGAATTTCGAGACGACTCTTGAACTTCCCAGGAGTCAGTGACATAACCCCAACTGCTGATGATAATGAAAAGGCAAACAGGAATTAATAATAAAAGGGTGCCTAAAAAATCAACCCAGCCTTGCGTGGTTTTGCTAAAACGGTGATGAAAAATATCAACGCGGACATGGGCGTTATGTTTGAGTGTGTAGGCGGCACCCAGCATAAAAATAAGGGCGTGCATATATGAAATAGACTCTTGTACGGCAATGGAGCCGATATTAAAGCAGTAACGGGAGATAACAATAGCGACGGTTACCAGTACAATGGCCAGCGTAAACCAGGAAACGCCTCGGCCAATCTGTTCATTTAGAGTGTCAATGAGCGTTATGGTACATTGACCGATGGTTACTAACGGGTTCATGGTGCGTTGATGAGTAAAACATCTGATTCTAACCGAAAATAAGGCTTTAAAGTATTTTAAACAGGGTGTCTTTTAAAAAATAGTAACGGCATTGGATTTGAAGTTTAGCCAAATTGTATTACCAACGTTGAGCTTTAAAGCACTGGAGGCTTGATGGGTTATCATGACATGAAAGGTTTCACCGGCATTAACCGTGACAAGAATATTGTTTAATTCTTCGGTAATCGCGGTAATTCGCCCTTGGAAATGATTTCTCATACTGGAGGATAGGGACGACTTAGATAAGACAATTTGCGAGGGGTCTATAGAAATGTGCGTTCCTGCAGTTGTTTGGTCAGGTGGGGTAATGGCAAGGTGAGTGGTATTAAAAGTGTTATTTGAAATTCGCCCAGAAAATAAGTTAACCAACGAACTTTGAACCGGTTTCCCCGCAACCAAGGTAATGACTTCATCTGTTAGTGCATAGCCCTGAAGACGGTTATGGGTGCTAAAAATTAAGGTTTTATGGTAGTGTTTTATGAAGCTTTCAAGAGTGTTTTTACTTGCCTGATCTAAATAGCTGAAGGGTTCGTCAAGGATAAGAATATCAGGGTCTAAAGCCAGTGCGCGTGCCAATGCAGATTTTTGTTTTTCACCGTCGGATAATTCATCCACGGTGCGTTCAGCGAGGTTTGTAATACCTAAATGACTCAAGCTAGTGGCTATACGCTCTGCGTGTAGTGGTGTTGGTATATCGCGAATTTTTAACGCAGTTGAGATGTTTTGTTTGACAGTGCCATGGAGTAGGTAAGGGCGTTGGGTTAAAAAAGCAATTTGTTTTCGATAATGAGGGCTTTTTTTTGTAAGCGCCGGCTTGCCTAAAAAGTTTAACTGACCTTGGGTCGGTGGTATAAGAAAAGCAAGAATGTTGAGTAACGTACTTTTGCCGGAGCCATTAGCGCCGAAGAGTGCGGTAATTTGATTTGATTTTATTGACAGGGATTCAATATTGAGAATTTCTTTGTGCCCGTAGCTAAATTTAAGGTTGGTCAAATGGTAAGCATGATTCATAATTCGATATTGTACATGAGCCTATAAGGGAGCGTTTAACGATGATTTTTTAAAGTGGCTCTAATGGGTTTGAGCTTTGATTCGGGTACGTGTTCAGGGTGGGTTGAAATTGACTTGATGTTTAATAGGGGTAGTAGCGATTGTTAGGATATAACTATGGTTAAAAGATGTTTTATTGTCTTTATATGCAGTGGTTTGTTTTTTTCAGTGTACGCGGAAGAGGCGGCGGTTTTACGGGTAGCGACCACGACCAGTACTGAAAACTCAGGGTTATTGTCAGTTTTATTGCAGTGGGTACCGGCAAGGCATTGCGCTTGGGGGAAAACGGCGACGTTGATGTTATTTTAGTACATGCACCTGTAGCCGAGGTTGCTTTTGTTGATGCGGGATTTGGCGTTCATCGTGAAGCTGTTATGCATAATGATTTTGTGATTGTTGGACCGAGTGATGACCCTTTGGGTTTACGTCAGCTAAAAACACTGAGTGAGGTGATGAAGAAAATCTCAAGTGGACAAAGCGTTTTTATTTCCAGAGGGGATGATTCGGGGACACATAAAAAGGAAATACAGTTGTGGCAACAAGTCGGCATTAACCCCGAAGGCCAGTGGTATTCCTCTGTTGGTCAAGGTATGGGAGCGGTTTTACGTATGGCTGATGATAGACTTGCTTATACCTTAACGGATCGGGGAACGTACCTTGCCTATCAAGGAAAGGTGGCTTTGGAAATCGGCTATCAAGGTGATTTAGCGTTTAATAACCCCTATCATGTGATGGCGATTAATCCAAAAAAGCATCCGCATGTACACTTTGATTTGGCGCGCCAGTATATTAATTATTTGATTAGTGCCGAAGGTCAGGCAATTATTAATGATTTTAGGCGCCAGGGACAAGTTTTGTTTTATGGTAATAGTCTTCCTTAAAGAGATTGTTATTTAAGTTCGTGGATAAAAAATTATTAGCGGATAAAATCGCAGAGATAACCGGGTCGGCGTTTGAAATTGATCAAATGCTCCCCGTGAGTGGCGGGAGCATTAATGAGGGGTATCAAATAGCTGGGCGTGGGCAACGTTATTTTATTAAATTTAATAGCGCTGATTTACTCGTTATGTTCGAGGCGGAATATGTAGGGCTTGAGGAGTTATATTCAACTCGAACGGTTTCAGTGCCTCAACCATTGTTAAGTGGGGTTATTGATAATAAGAGTTTTTTGTTGCTGACCTTTGTGGAATTCGGGCGGAGCAATCTTGAGTCTGAGGCCTATCTTGGTACACAGTTAGCAGAACTTCACGGCGTACAGCAGCCTTTTTTTGGCTGGCACAGAGATAATACGATTGGGACAACAGTACAAAAAAATCGCCGAGCAGAAGATTGGCCATCTTTCTGGAATCAGCAACGTTTAGGTTTTCAATTGCAGTTAGCGCTTGAGCACGGTTACGGTGGGAGACTACAACAGTCGGGTCAAGCCTTGAAGGAAGTCGTGCCGCTATTTTTTACCGATTATCAACCGCAGCCGTCATTATTGCATGGAGATTTATGGGCTGGAAATGTTGCAGTCGATAAAACGGGTATGCCGATTATATTTGATCCAGCCTGTTATTACGGTGATCGTGAGGCTGAGATTGCAATGACTGAATTATTTGGTGGATTTAGTGCTGGGTTTTACAGCGCTTATAACGCGTCATTAAAATTAGATGCGGGCTACCGTGTACGTAGAGATCTTTATAACCTCTATCATATTTTGAATCATTTAAATTTATTTGGCGGGGGCTATCTAAATCAGGCGCAGGGGCTTATGGATCGGTTGCTCGCTGAATCCAAATAAAACCGTTGCGAGAGTTAATGGACGGTTTTATTTGGAGCGAACGATTTAGCTTTTTGGTTGTGTCTTTTACTTTTCTTCTTTGTACCAACTGTAAAAAAAGTATCCGGCACCTAATAATATCAGCACGGCGAAAACCCATTTGAAGTATGACGTTGCTCCCTGCTCATTTGCGGTATCTTTAAATTGGAATTTAGTTAAGACGCCAAGGCTTGGGTCTTTTAAATCGATTGTAATTTTGTTAGCGGCTAAGTTGGAGAATTGGATTTCACCGCCATCGAAAGGTTTGCTGTTTCTTTTACCACCGCCCCGACTGTGCGGAATGATAGATAAATTACTAAAAGTGGCCTGTGAAATTGCATTAGCAAGTTCTTTTTCAATAGACCGGGTATCTTTGTTTTTGGTTGCAATTTGGATGGGTGGGTTGTTATCAATAGTAATCGTAATACCGCCACCGGCTGCTTGAGTTTGCTTGGGAGGAGCAAATTCATCAAGATAAGCGATATCGGCAAAGTAGACCATATCAACAGAGAAGTTAACTTGAGCGGCGCCAAAAGATTGTCCGACCAAGTCATAGCTTAATTTTTGGTTGGCGTAATCTCTGAAAGTGACGCGGGTAAACGAAAATCCAGCATTATTGCTGATCGTAACCTCCGGCTGTTTTTTAGGAGTCACTGCCTTAACGCCGCGTGAATTTGGGTAAAGTTCTTCAAGTGCGTCATACATCGCTGATTTTAATTTCTTAGTAGCACTGATTGCGGTATCTGGGCGTAGCTTGTCAGGGCCATTAATGAATGCCATGGCAGTAGATTCATAGGTTCTACCGTTATCAAGGCGCCATTGAAGGGTTAAAGAAAATAAGGAATCACCCTCTTTTTTTATTTCGCTTTCGGAAGTGACGTGTATTTTATCTTGCCCGGCAGTCGTTGCATGTACCCATTCGAGCGGTAATAAACAAAGTCCAAGCAGAAGCGTAACGGTTTTTATTTTGTAAGTGATCAAGAAGGCCTCCTGTCTTTAAATGTTAATTTAAGTTAAAACAATGAGCCAATGACCGAGTATCATTATTCTATTGTTTGACTTATATGTTATCAGATTGTCTTGTGGAAAATCGGGACAGGGTTAAAAAAAGCGCTGTGGATAGGCCCGCTGAGGCAAATAACATGCACATAACCATAATTTGGTAGCGTGCCGCAATGACCGGTGTAATACCGGATAAGATTTGTCCGCTCATCATGCCGGGGATGGAGACTAACCCGACCGCCAACAGTGAATTGGTGATCGGTATAAGAGCGGTACCAAAGGCGATATTTCGAGCTTGTGGGTATGTTTGTTGATGTGCCAACTCGCTAGTGAATCTTTCTGCCGCAAGGCTGATGGCATTCATGGCATTAGCGAAAATCATTCCTGACAGTGGGATTATAAATTGCGGTTGAAACCAAGGTGATAATTGTAATACGCCAAAGAGGGTAATGACTAATGTCAGGCCGCCACCCAGTGAAATAGCAAGCAGTGCCTTAAAAAAGAGATCCTTTCGCTGTTGCGGGACTTCATTTAAGGAAATCCAACTTGCTGTAAAAACCATGATGAGTAAGACCAAAATGAGAACCCAAGGGGTTTCAGTAGTGAATAAAAAAGTTAAACAATAGCCAATGGTTAGTAATTGCACCAACATTCGAGAAAGCGCATAAATGATCTTTTTGGTCCCTAAGGACCAATAGATAAAAAAGGGGAGAACAAGAAAAACGGGAATAAAGGCAATAGTTAGATTTAAAAATGAAATTTGTGGAATAACAGAATCCATGGCGGCGTGTTTAATGAAAAGCTAAACGTTTTGGAAGAAAAAGTGTTGTGATGAAAGAGCTTACCAACTCATTAACTGCCACTTAGGGAGACGTGAGCCCTTTTCAAGGTCAGAACGGCGCATTTCCATATTGCCATCACCATCCATATCGACGAGATAATAAGGAGGGCCATAATCCGGTACAATTTTAACTTTATAAAGTTCGCCGTTAATGCGGTATTCATGGATGGTTTTTCCAGCACGGCGAATAATGGTAATATCGGGCACCATGGTATCGCCACTTTGAACCGGCATAGGAAGTTCTGGTGGTTCGGGCATAGGCACGGGTTCTGTCAACGGTTGCGCAAAAGCGGTGTTTAAAGATACCGTTAAAATGAGGGCAACAGGCAAGTAATAGGGTCGCGTTAGGTGGTTCATGTTTTTGATCATAGCATAGCTAAATTGCTGTCTCCAATAACTAAATGTAGAGTTTATTAAGGTAAGGGTGGGTGTTGATTGGTTATCGGGGTTGATAAAGCCGATGGTTTTTTATTATGGGTAATGACATTATTAGCTATAATGCCACTTCAGTTGTGGAGCGCTTAGTTATTTTGTAAACACGCTTGTTTTTAAGGGATAAAGTGAAATGACCGGTGAAAAAGAACTTTATAAAATTGTTATTGTCGGTGGCGGTGCTGCAGGCTTGGAATTAGCATCCAGTCTTGGCCGTAAGTTGGGCCGAAAGAAAAAGGCAGAAATTACGTTAGTTGAAGCATCGTATACGCATATTTGGAAGCCGTTGCTTCATGAGGTGGCGGCGGGCTCTTTTGCTGAAACCGATGAAATAGAATACTTAGCGCAGGCGCATCGTTGTCATTTTCAATTTCGTTTAGGACGGATGGAAGGTCTGGATCGGGCTAAGAAAGAGATTTTTGTTAGCCCAACGATTACCAACAACGGTGATGAAATTATTCCGAAACGGGTTTTTAATTACGATACTTTGATTATTTGTGTCGGCAGTGTTAGCAATATGTTTAATGTTAGCGGGGTTAATGAACATTGTCTGTTTCTTGATACGCCTTATCAAGCATATCGTTTTCAGAAAAAGTTAGTTGAACGCTACATTACTACCCACACGAAGGAGCAAAGTAAAAATAAATGCCTGTCTATCGCTATTATTGGTGCAGGGGCGACCGGTGTTGAATTATCAGCTGAGTTACTGGATGTTAAAAAACAATTTTCGATGTATGGTTTGGATGATATTACGGTTAAAGTAACGATTATCGATACAGCACATCGCTTGTTGCCAGCACTCTCAGAGAAATTGGCGTTTACTGTTCATAAGCAATTACATAAGTTAGGCGTTGAGTTAAAGTTAGGACAGCAAGTTGTGGGCGTAACAGACAAAGGTGTGCGCTTAAAGGACGGTGATATTGTTTTGGCCGATATAAAAGTCTGGGCAGCAGGGATTAAAGGGCCTGATTGGTTGACGAATTTGGATGGCTTGGAAGTCAACAGGATTAACCAACTGGTTGTTAAACAGACGTTGGAAACTACAGAAGATGGTGATATCTTTGCGATGGGCGATTGTGCCGCTTGCCCATGGCCGGGGCATGACCGGCCGGTACCGCCGCGTGCGCAAGCAGCCCATCAGCAAGCAAGCACATTGGAAAAGACATTAATTAATCGCTTACAGGGGAGTGATGAAACGATTGATTATATTTACCGTGATTTTGGTTCATTGGTCGCTCTTGGCCAGAGTTCAACGGTTGGAAGTTTGATGGGTAATCTGATGGGGTCGGTTAGTGTCGGGGGTTTTATCGCTCGATTGGTTTATTTGTCTTTATATAAAATGCATCAAGTGGCTATTCATGGTTATTTTCGAACCGCGATGTTGACGCTATCTAATTTGTTTAGGCGTAGTACGCATGCGCGTATTAAAATGCACTAGTTTTTTGATTTTATTGGGATCCCTATGTTTGAAGTAGAGTATGATTTAGTAGAAGAAGATTTAATTTTTTTCAATGAGAAGCGTTTTCTAAATACGGAACGATCAAGAAAAAGATTACGATTTGGTCAAGGCATTGTGCCAGCCATTCTGGTTATGATCGGTCTTTTTTATGGCATTTTACTTAAAGATGAATATACCGGTTTGTTTACCGTTATTTTTGCGTTGATTTTAGTCTTTGGGATGCCTTATTTTAGTCGTTGGGAAATGCGTAGACGTCTTAGAACGCAATACACCGACGAAGAAAAGGCGAACATACTGGGGCATTATAAATTAGCCATTGAGCCTAAAGTATTGGTGGAAGTTTCACCTTCCGGTGAACACACAATGGCATGGAAGGAATTGTTACGTGTTGAATACGGTGACAAATATGTTTACATCTATATTGATATTGATACTGCATTAATTATTCCGGTTCGGTCTATAACATCAGGCGATTTAGAAAAGTTCTCAGAACAGGCTGATAAGTTGATAGACCGATACAGTTAACTACATCGCTTGGGGCTAAGTCATCAAAGCAATGCTGTTGAAAAGCGGCATTGCTTTTTTGTGCTAACCGTTTTGTGCTGTTTCGTTTTTCTTTTTTTTAAGCGCCGATAACGACTTCAAAGCCTTCAAATATTGGGTGTCCCTGATATATATCGCTGTGTTTTCCTGCGCCTTTGTGCGCTAAGCGAAATGCTTCTGATTTTGTCCTCTGGGTAAAATCTTCTTTTGAGTGCCAGGTGCTTTGTGAGATATATGGGGGTATGAGTTTGTTCTGAATTTCCTTTTGCCAAGTGAAATTTTATAAAACCGGGTACGTTATCTAAGTGGGTTTCTCTGCGTTGCCACATCTTTTCAAACGCATCTTTTTTACCTTGATTAATTTTAAATCGATTAATTGCGATATACATTTTCTAGATTCTCTTTTGGGTTAATTAAATACTTTAATCCGTATTAAAACTGACTCCGGTGCTTGATCAAAATGGAGTTGTTAAAACCGGTTTATTTTATAACTGATCCGATGACTGTTCTCTATGCGGAGTGCTTTGTTGTTGTGGGGTTCGTTGATGTGAAACATAATTGTTTTTGGGTAAATAGAAGTCTTATAATGCAGGCCTTATTTAGTAAACAGGAATGAAAGGCAGTGCTCAATTTTAAAAATATCAGCCTACGGCGTGGAGAATTACTGTTGTTTTCAGACCTGTCTTTCATCATCCATAAAGGACAAAAGGTCGGTGTGACCGGTGCGAATGGAACCGGTAAATCCAGTTTATTTGCAATGATTCGTAATGTTATTCATTCGGATGAGGGTGATTTATCAATGCCGCAGGGTATTGAAATAGCACATGTTGCGCAAGAAACACCGGCTATTGCTGGAAAAGCGATCGATTATGTTATTGATGGTGATAGGAACCTGCGCACGTTACAAGCACAATTAGCCGATGCTGAGTTAGTGAATGATGGTATTAAACAGGCAGAACTTCACGTAAAGCTGGATGATATTGGTGGTTATACCGCACAAAGTCGGGCATCACGACTTATGGACGGGTTGGGCTTTTTAGTGACGGACGAAGAACGGCCGGTCATGGAGTTTTCAGGGGGCTGGCGGATGCGTTTGAATTTAGCGAAAGCATTAATGTGTCGCTCTGATATGTTACTGCTTGATGAGCCGACAAACCATCTCGACCTGGATGCGGTCATCTGGCTGCAGAATTGGTTAATAAGATATCCGGGTACCTTATTGTTAATTTCCCATGATCGTGACTTTTTGGATGCGATTGCCGATCATATTATGCATATTGAGCAGAACACGGCACAAATTTACACGGGTAACTATACTGTTTTTGAAAGGTTGCGAGCGGAAAAATTGGCCCAACAACAGGCTTCCTATGAGCAACAACAAAAAGAGATCGCTCATATTCAAAGTTTTATTGACCGTTTCCGAGTTAAAGCAACAAAGGCAAAGCAGGCGCAAAGTCGTATTAAAACATTGGAGCGAATGAACTTTATTGCACAAGCCCATGTTGATTCGCCTTTTAATTTTAGTTTTAAAGATCCGGGTAAAATCCCCAATCAATTATTAACACTGGAATCGGCCGCCATTGGTTATCCGGATAAAACGATTTTAGAAGATGTGGATTTATTTATTACCCCGGGCGATAGAATTGGGTTGTTGGGGAAAAACGGTGCCGGTAAGTCGACCTTGGTTAAGTGCTTGGCGGGTGAGATTGAGCCATTGTCAGGAATCCGTCAGGGGGCTGATGCATTAGATATTGGCTATTTTGCTCAGCACCAGTTAGAGCAATTGCGTCTAGAGGAAAGCCCTTTGTGGCACCTTCAGCATTTGGACCCTTTAGCCACTGAAAAAGAGCTAAGGAATTTTTTAGGTGGGTTTAATTTTGTTGGTGACAAGGCTTTGGCATCGGTTCGGCCCTTTTCGGGTGGTGAAAAAGCCCGCTTGGTTTTAGCGATATTGGTTTACCAAAATCCTAATTTACTTTTGCTTGATGAGCCGACTAATCACCTTGATCTAGAGATGCGTCATGCCCTAAGTATGGCCTTACAGGATTATCAGGGCGCATTAGTTGTTGTGTCTCATGATCGGCATTTAATTCGTTCGGTCACCGATAAGTTGATTTTTGTTGATGAGGGCGCGGTACAGGTTTTTTCAGGTGATCTTGATGACTACCAGCATTGGGTTGAAGATAAAAAAAGCATTGTATCTGCGGGTGAATTCGGTCCTGAAGGAGAGCTTTCCCGTAAAGATCAACGCCGGTTAGATGCTGAAAAACGAAAAAAACTTAAACCGCTACGGGATGCCTTGCTTAAGGTTGAGAAAGCGGTGGATAGGTTTCATCGGGAGCAGACTGAAATAGAGCAGGCTCTGTCAGATTCTGAAATTTATCAGGTGTCCCAAAAGGAGCAATTAAAAAATTTATTGAAAAGAAAAGGTGAATTGGATCTTTTAGTGCAGGAAGCGGAGAATCAGTGGTTGCGGGTTACTGAGGAGATGGAACAATTTGAAGCACAGTTAGCGCATTGATGTTTTTATTTTGACAGTTGGGGGCTTTGAATAAGCGCTTTCTGTTAATTCTTCTGGAAAAGGTCAGTGTGGATGGATGTGGATTATCAGCTTAAAATACATTCTTAATTAAAGTCTGTGTTGCTTTGATCATTAACTCTTTATTATCTAACATACGTTCGATAAGTCTTTTTTGTTTTTCAACTTTTGCCTCTAGTGCGCGTTGTGTTGTGATATCAGTGGCAATGCCGCATATTCCGGTAACTTCACCTTTATTATTACGCAAGGGGCTTTTTTTGCATGAATAGATTCGGCGCTCATTGGTTGTTTTAATGATGTTAATTTCTTCATATTCTATAGTTTCGCCATGTTCAATAACACGCTGATCATTTTCTTGTAATTTCTCAGTCGTAGCTAAATCAAAGAAAGCTGCATCTGTTTTACCAATGAGCTTATCTAAAGAGCATTTGAAAAGATCACAAACCTTTTTATTAGCATAGGTATAGCTTCCTTGGCAGTCTTTTGTAAAAACATAGGCGTTTACATAATCAAGAGTGAGTGTGAGCTCTTGGATTTGTAAAAAAAGCAGTTCGTTTTCGGTGAGTGGTTTTTTCATAGGTTTAATAACTATTGCTATTCAACGTTAAATGTTTTTATCTCTATAATATTATCAATACCGATTGTAGCTCACAATAGACACGCTGCGTAGCTCGTTATGTATTTCAGTGAGTCGCTAATGTAGTAAATGCTACTCATTTTACTTTTGGGTGATTTAATTAGAATCATTTGGGGATGATATGGGCGCTTTTGATGAATGATAGCGTCGTTTGTCGTTAGCGATAAATTCTGTAGGCCGATTATGGGTTAATAAATCAAGCGCGTTAACTTAAGTGCTTTTGAATGGCTTTTAGGTTTTTGGTAAGGTAAACCAAAATCGACTCCCTTTATGAACGACACTATCAACACCTATTGTGCCGTTGTGAAGTTCAACAAATTCCTTACAGAGCATTAACCCCAGCCCAGTGCCGTTTTGAGTACCATTGGTGCCGGATAGAGGGTTGTGTTTTTTAGGTGTAAAAAGCGTTTCAAGAGTCGATGGTTTCATGCCGAGGCCTGAGTCCGTAATGCTAATTGAAATACTGTTATCGGTCTGTTCTGCTGTTAACGTGATTGCGCCATTTTGTGGGGTGAATTTTATTGCATTATGGAGTATGTTTCGGATTATGGTATCAAACATAAAAGGGTCAACATCGATATAAAGTTCTGCTTCTATTTCAAAGTTGAGCGTAATGTTTTTATTTTTAATGGCCGCCTCGTATGCTTTTTTACTACTTTTAAGATGAGGTTCAATTTTGATTTGGACTTTATCCGGCTGAAGATCTCCTTTCTGACATTGTGCCCAATATAAAAGATTTTCAAGAATTTCATGTATATTGTTGATGGAGGTGTGTATTGCTGACCAAAGATCAGGGCTTTTGTTGTTATCTTTTAAAATGCCAGAATTAAATAATCCTGCGATAAAACCAATAGGTCCTTTTAAGTCATGGCCCATGATTGACAATAATTTATCCTGAGTTTGATTTGCAGTCATGAGTTTTTCTTCTAATAGGCGGCGTTCAGTGATATCAGTTGAAATGCCACATAATCCGATAATTTGACCGTGGCTATCGGTTAATGGTTTTTTAACGGTCCAGTAAATTCTTTTTTCACCGGTTTGAATGATAATATTGGTCTCTTCGGATTCAATGTGTTCCCCGTCATCAAGAACACGACGGTCATTATTTTGTAATTCATTGAAGGTGGATAAATCAAAGAATGTTTTATCCGATAGCCCAACTATGCCATTTAAAGAGCAGTTAAAAAGGTCGCAGACCATTTGGTTGGCATAGGTATAATGACCTTGCATATCTTTGGTATAGATATAAGCTCCAACATTGTTTAATGTTGTTGTTAAACGCTGTATTTGGGCGGTGAGCTCATTTTGTGTAAGGGACATGAAGAATCAAGCTTTAGTTTTTGATGTTAATTGTTGTAAGTTTATAGGGTTTAGATCATGGCGGTAAGTCATTGTTTGGAAAAGTGTCAATAATTGCTTACGAACATGGTGGCCCAATACGATGTTAGTTATTTGGATTAAATGGAGTTTGTCGCAGCAATGCATATTTTTATAAAGTTATTTTTAACCTCAATAAATATTTGCCGTTTTAAGAGTGGTCCACAAGCGCTGACTCGTTCGCCAGAATTTTTGCGGCGCGCGATATACCTTTATATTGTGGTGAATAGCGCATTGATTATGTTATCGATGACTTGGGTTAATGGTCTGTTGCAGGTTTTTGTACAGTTAGGGCTGTTGGCAGGGTTTACTTGGGGGGTGTTGTTCATTTTTGGTAATATTCAGCGTTTTAGTCAAACATTAACGGCTTTGTTAGGCACCGATAGTATTATTAGTTTTTGTTCGCTCCCGGTTATGGGGTTGTTAAAGTCAGAGATGCTAGCAGAGAAAGTGTTTTTTTTATTTTTAGTTATTATGCTCTGGCATTGGGGGGTCATGGGACATATTTTTCGTCATGCGTTATCGCGATCATTAGCTTCAGGGTTGGGGTTATCGTTTTTATTTTTCTATGGTTCGTACTATGTGATATTTCATCTTTCGCGGACAATAATTTAGGCGTTATTGTTAATTTAGCGGTTAGTTCGTTGCTATACCTTTCCGACATCGTTATAGTTAAGCCTGATTAAACTACGCCACGGAAAAGTGACCGGTAACAATCTGTTTTAAATACCCATATCTTGGTTAGATTGTGATTAAACGCATTTCAGCGAGTGTAAAAAATTAAATTATTTAAGTATAAGGTTGGTGGAAAAGCATATGGCAATTGATGATAAAGATGATAAGGGCGGTAATGGATCGCAAGACCAAAGTGCTGTCCAAGATCAAGAGATAACGTTGGGGCACGAGGCGGCAGAGCAAAAGGTGGAACTTGAGCAAAGCGTAGGGTCAGAAAAAAGTACCTCTCCGAAGGAGAAGGCACCTGAAATTAATCGCTATAAAGGGCATATAGCCGGTTACGATAAAAAGAATAAGACGGGCATACTCTCAACAGCAAAGAATAATAAAAGTTATTATTTTGAAGAGACGCAGTGGCTTGAAGATAACCTACCGTACAGTGGTTGTCAGGTCGCCTTTGAAGCCGAAGAGGTGCATAAAAAATACGGAAAAGTTATTAAAATGGAGTTGATTGGTGACTATACTGGACCACAAGGAGAACCAGTTAAATCGCGGCGCCTTGCTATTTTCTTATCCATGTTTCTCGGTGGAGCGGGTGCCGGACGTTTCTATCTAGGGCATTGGAAATTGGGTATTGCACAAATAGCAGCAACCGTTGGGACGCTTGGTTTCGCAGTGGTATGGGGCGTTTTGGAAGGAATCTTACTGTTGATGCATCGAATTGACAGGGATGCACAAAACAGACCGTTAAAGTAATAAATTATATAAATGGGCCCGCTAAATAACATTTTTTTGGGCGGGCTTATTGTTCAGCTACATATTTTGTACAAACCATCAAGGACCAGAGTATTAGGACTGATCATACCGATAATCTTGTCGTTTTCAATGACCGGCGCGCGGACGAGATTATAATTAGCAAACAATCGGGCGCATAGCCGGATATCCATTTCAGGACGAACACAAATCACCGGTGTTTCCATAATTTCATAGACATTAACGCGGTTAGGGGCTCTGTTTTTAGCCATCACTTGTCTGGCAATATCACTGGATGTAATCAGTCCAAACTCATCAAGATCATGACGCCGGTTTACAATAATCGTTGATGTTTTCGATGACTTCATCAGGAGCAGTGCCTCACTCACCGTAGCGTTACCATCAATGGTGCTAAAAGTTGTTCTCATGATGTCTCTGACGGTTATTTTTTCGGAATGGCTCATATTTTGTCCTCAAGTTCGTGGGTTAGTTCGTTGACTTGATGCATAACGCCAATGGCATCATCAACATCAATTTTAAAAGCGATACCGGTTCCTGGTTTGCTGTCAAATTCGCCCGCACTGGCTATTTTCTCTAGAATATAACGACTTAAATGTTCTTCGACTAAAAATAGTAAAACATTGCGTTGCGTTTCAAGGGTTAATCCTAAGAAGGTTTTAGGTTGAACGATTCCCTCGCCGCGGGCATTGTTAATAACCGTCACACCTTTGGCGCCATGACGACGCGCTGTATCGAGTACCGTCTCTGTTTTGTCATCTTCGACAAAGGCAATAATTAATTTGAAGTGCATAATATAACCTCGGTATTAATAGGAAGATTTACGACGGTTTAGCCAGTGGGAAATTTGGGCATAAGCTAGAACTGTCATGATAGGAAATAAACTGGCGAATGCGATGAGTCCAAAGCCATCGAGTAAGGGGCTTCGCCCGGGAATAGAAGAGGCCAATCCCAGTCCCAGCGCAGTGACTAAGGGAACAGTGACCGATGAAGTGGTAACGCCGCCTGAGTCGTAAGCCAGGCCAATAAGTGACTTAGGCGCAAAAAAGGTTTGAATAATGACGATGCAATAGCCGACTAAAATATAGAGATATAACTCGGTACCGGTAATGATTCGATAGCTACCGAGTGTGATTCCAAAAGCAACGCCAAGTGCAACTGCCAAGCGCAGGCCTAATGCATGAATAGTGCCGCCAGAAATAGCCTCGGCCTTAATGGCGACAGCCATCAAGGACGGTTCAGCTAAGGTAGTGGCAAAACCAATGCTGGCGGCAAACAAGTAGACCCAGCCATAAGCATACCAGAGCGTTTCAGACGAGGTGTTGTGGGGGCTGATAAATTCAGTGTGAGTGAGTTGTTGAGCCATTAATTCGCCCAGTGGAAAAAGTGCGCGTTCGAGGCCTTCCAAAAAGCAGGCGATACCGACTAGAACGAAGACAAAACCGATCATTGTTTTTTTAAAATGTGGTATGGGCTTTCGAATAATAAAAAGCTGAAAAACTAAGATGATTAACAAAATAGGGAGAATGTCCCGAGCAGTTGCGAATAGGATACTGGCAAAATGATCGAGCCACTCGGTCACAGTAGCATTCCGTAAATCATGACAAATATGATTGGCGTAAGGGACGCAAAAGCGATTAATCCAAAACCATCGGTCATAGGATTTCTGCCTTTAATGGCTTTGGCAAGTCCAATGCCCAGAGCGGTCACTAAGGGTACGGTAATGGTTGAGGTTGTGACACCGCCGGTATCGTAAGCAATACCGATAATGTGTTCCGGTGCAAAGGGTGTGAGTACAATAATTGCTAAATAACCGTATATAATTAAGTGCTGTAATTGCCAGCCGTAGATGATTCTTAATACCCCCAGTAGTATGGCCAGACCAACCGATAATGCAACAGTTACCCGAAGGCCGAGAGCATACTGTAAAACGGTTGTTGTCGAGTTCTCAAGCAGCCCTTCGTTTTGGGCAATGTGGGCGGCCTCATTGGCAATAGCAATTAAGGCCGGTTCTGCAATGGTAGTGCTAAAGCCTAAGCAAAAAGAAAAACAAAGCAGCCAGAATAGACTGCCTTTTTGAGCAAAGGCTTGCGCCATTGATTCGCCAATGGGAAAAAGGCTTTGTTCCAATCCTTGAATAAATAACGTTAAGCCGAGCACGATAAAAAGAGTGCCGGTTATGAGGTTAACGACATCGGGTATAGGTTGTTTTATGACCAAAAACTGAAAAATAAGGATCACCGTAAGCATGGGGATCAGATCCGCAAAGCTACGAAATACCTGAGTGATAAAACGATTTCTGAATACAGCCATTAGTTGTAAAATCCAAGAAATTTTATACAGCGATAGGTCAAATTATCCTACCACAGAACAAAAAAATAGACCGAGTATTAAAAAAATAAGGTGTACCATAAATGAAATTTATGCCTTATTAAAATGAATATGTTAAGGCTTAACCCAGAGTCTGGTTCTTAATAGATTAGTTGAGGACGTTTTGAGATAGCGTAGATGCAGGGCGTGAGCATAGGTGGTTGCACAGGCTGTGTAAAAAATAGAAGTTTAATATGTTTAAGGGTTATTTTTTCTGGTTGTAAATTGAAAACTGGATTATTAGTCCCAATATCTAACCATGAGATAGGATTTTAATAGGATAGGTTATGCAATTAGATAAATTAACAAGCAAATTTCAAGAGGCATTGGTTGATGCACAGGGATTGGCTATGGGAGGAGAAAACCCGGTCATTGAGGCGGTCCATGTGTTGGAAGCGTTGTTAAATCAGACAGGTGGGAGTATCTTGTTGTTATTAAAAAAAGCGCAAGGAGATTTTGATTTACTTCGTTCATTAATAAAATATGAATTACAAAAACTACCGACCGTAACCGGTTCCAATAGTGTTGTTTCAGTCTCCCATACGTTGAGGCGGGTGCTGAATAGTGCCGATGAATTAGCACAGCAGTATCAGGACAAATATATTTCTAGTGAGATTTTTTTGTTAGCGCTTTATGGTGGTGAAAATGTGCTAAGGTCCATTTTAGAAAAATCCGGCTTTCCACGGTTGGCGCTAGAAGGTGCGGTTCGGGAGCTTCGTAATGGCCAAGTTGTGACGGATCAAAATGCTGAAGATCAGTGTCATGCTTTACAAAAATACACCTCAGATCTGACTGAGCTGGCAGAGCAGGGGAAGTTAGATCCGGTTATTGGACGAGATGATGAAATACGGCGAACGATACAAGTTTTGCAACGTAGAACAAAAAATAATCCGGTTTTGATAGGCGCACCGGGTGTTGGAAAAACAGCTATTGTTGAGGGTTTGGCGCAACGTATTATTAACGGGGAAGTGCCAGAAGGGCTGAAGGGGCGGCGTGTTTTATCGCTGGATATAGTGGCTTTAGTTGCCGGCGCGAAGTTTCGCGGTGAATTTGAAGAGCGTTTAAAAGCCGTTCTGAAAGATGTTTCCAAACAAGAGGGTAATATCATTATTTTTATTGATGAATTACATACCATGGTGGGTGCCGGGAAAGCAGAAGGTGCTATGGATGCGGGGAATATGCTTAAGCCGGCGTTGGCCCGAGGAGAGTTGCATTGTGTTGGTGCGACAACCTTGGATGAGTATAAAAAGTACATTGAAAAGGATTCAGCATTGGAGCGCCGATTCCAAAAGGTGTTGATTGAAGAGCCTTTAGTTGAAGATACCATTGCAATTTTACGTGGTCTAAAAGAGCGTTATGAGGTGCATCACAGCGTGACGATTACGGACCCTGCCATTGTTGCAGCTGCCACATTATCTCATCGTTATATTACCGGTCGTCAATTGCCTGATAAGGCCATCGATTTAATCGATGAAGCAGCGAGTCAGATACGATTGGAAATGGATTCTAAACCTGAGTCAATGGATAAACTGGAACGTCGCCTTATTCAGTTTAAAATTGAAAAAGAAGCGTTAGCAAAAGAATCCGATGAGGCTTCTCATAAGCGTTTAGCGACCTTGGAGGAGCAGATTTACGAATTAGAAAAGCAGTTTTCTGATTTGGAAGAAATTTGGAAAGCTGAAAAAGTTTCTTTGCAGGGGGCAGCTACGATTAAGGAAAAATTAGAGAAAGCCCGGTTGGAATTAGAAGTCGCTAATCGTAGTCATGACTTTGCCCGTATGTCAGAGTTGCAATACGGTAGTATTCCGCAATTGGAAAAAGAACTCAATTATCTCGATAATGCAGAAAAACAGCCCCTCACCTTATTAAGAAATAAGGTAACTGAGCAGGAAATTGCTGACGTGGTTTCTAAATGGACGGGAATTCCTGTTGCTAAGATGATTGAAGGCGAACGTGAAAAATTACTTCGGATGGAGCAAGAGTTAGCAGAACGGGTTATTGGGCAACGGGAAGCATTAACGGCAGTCAGTCATGCGATAAGGCGATCACGATCCGGTCTCTCGGAACCTAATCGTCCTAATGGATCTTTTCTTTTTTTAGGACCCACGGGCGTGGGTAAAACAGAATTATGTAAGGCTTTAGCCGCGTTTTTATTTGATACTGAAGATGCGCTTGTCCGTGTTGATATGTCTGAATTCATGGAGAAACACAGTGTTGCCCGATTGATTGGTGCCCCACCGGGCTATGTCGGTTATGAGGAAGGTGGCTATTTGACGGAAGCGGTCAAAAGAAAACCTTACGCTGTGATTTTGCTGGATGAAATTGAAAAAGCCCATGCGGATGTTTTTAATGTGTTACTTCAGGTTTTAGATGAGGGGCGTTTAACCGACGGGCAAGGGCAAACAGTTGATTTTCGTAACACGGTAATTGTTTTAACGTCTAATTTAGGATCAACGCTGATTCAGGGATACAGCGATGATGAAAATTATCTCGACATGAAAAAAGCAGTAATGGATGTGGTTGCTGAACATTTCCGCCCTGAATTTATTAATCGCATCGATGAGACGATTGTGTTTCATTCCTTAGGAAAAGAGCAAATAAGAGCGGTTACCGCGATACAAGTAGATCTCTTGATTGTTCGATTAGCAGCGATGGGTATTGAATTAGTAGTGTCGGAGAGAGCGCTAGATCATTTAGCCGCATCAGGTTTTGATCCTGTTTATGGTGTCAGGCCATTAAAGAGAACAATTCAAAAGCAACTTGAAAATAGCTTAGCAGAGCAATTGTTAGCAGGCGTATATGCTGCCGGTGATGTGATCAATTGTGACTTCATAGACGATCAATATTCGTTTAATATTAGGGTTTAATAAGTTTTTTTATGACATCATTTAGTTATCTTCCATAACCTACAATAGGTTTTTTATTTTAAGTAAGGGAAATTTATGAATTCTGCCAAAATATTGGTAGTTGAAGATGAAGAGCCTATTCGGCAAATGCTGCTCATAGTGCTTGAGAATGCAGGCTTTGATGTTCAATGTGCTAAGGATGTGCTTGGAGCACGGAAATCTATAGCTGAGTCTATGCCTGATTTAATCTTGTTAGATTGGATGTTGCCAGATATTTCAGGGGTTGATTGGTGTCGTCAGCTTAAAAAAGATTCATCCTTAAAAGAATTGCCGGTTATTTTGTTAACAGCCAGAGGGTCGGAAGAAGACAAGGTGAGAGGACTTGAAGTCGGTGCTGATGATTACATGACAAAGCCTTTTTCGCCGAGAGAAATGGTTGCGAGGATTAAGGCTGTGCTCAGGCGTACAGGAAAATTATTTACTAAGACTAAAGTTGTGGTTAATGACTTAATATTAGATACGGATAGTTATCAATTGTCGTACCAAGGTCGTGATGTTCCCCTCAGTCCAACCGAGTTTAAATTAATGCAGTTCTTTATGACGCATCCTGAGAAAGTGTATAACCGAACACAACTGCTTGATAATGTTTGGGGACGTACGGCGTATTTAGAAGAGCGTACGGTAGATGTGCATATTCGACGTCTTAGAAAAGTTTTGTCGGAGCATGGTTGTGGCGAGTTAGTCAAGACAGTACGGGGGTTTGGTTATCGTTTTTCATCGTAGCGTGGTTTTATGAGTTTTTGGGTAGCAGCCATTATTGAATTGCTCGCTTATTTATTAATTGCAGCATTATTTAGTTTGATGTGGGGGCACTTTTTTATTTGGGCCTTTGGGGCGTTGTTAATGCTTTTGTGGCACCAGTTCTGGCAATTGTCAATTTTAGTGAAAAGGCTCGATGCGCATAAAATAAAAGGCGTGCCGAATTCTAAAGGCGTCTGGTATTGGGTCTATTTTTATTTGGACAGGGTTCATCAGCGCCACCGTCGGACCAAAAAACGACTGGGGAATTTGCTTAACCAGTTTTATAAATCAACGGCTACCTTGCCTGATGCCGCTATTGTTCTTAATTTAGATGATGAGGTTGAGTGGTTTAATGATTCGGCCAGAGAGCTTATTGGGTTAAAGAAGAAAAATTTAGGCGCTCATGTTTTAAGTGTTATAGATCACCCGTTATTAGTGAATTATTTGAGCGCCAGAGATTTAAGTGAAACGGTTGTTATTACCTCGCCGGTTAATAAAGGGATCTTTTTAGAGTTCAGGTTTTTAGTTCATAACAATGACTTGCGGTTATTGTTGGCTCAAAACGTAACCAAATTAAAGAAAGTTGAAGATGTGCGGCGAGATTTTATAGCGAATGTATCACATGAGTTGCGAACGCCTTTAACTGTTATAAAAGGCTATGTGGAAACCCTGCAAGATACCGATGATGGGGCATCAACTTTTTTGACTGATAGTCTTTCCAGAATGGCGCAACAGACATCGCGAATGGAAGGATTGGTTGAAGACTTGCTTTTATTAGCGCGCCTTGAATGTAAGCCTGATGAGAATATTGAACCCCTAGAATTGCTTGACTCTATTGATGTGTCAGCAGTTCTTGCCCGTTTGTGTCTCTCTGGAGATGGTATTGATACCTTACATTCTCGGCTAAATCTATCGCTTCAGTCAGGGGTAAAGATTCGGGGTAAGGCGAAAGATCTGGAGAGTGTTTTTACTAACTTGATCGTTAATGCGATGAAGTACTCCGATGAAGATTCAAAAATTGATATCAGTTGGAAAATGGTTCCGAGAGGCGTTAAGTTTGAGGTGCAAGATTATGGCGATGGCATAGCGGAGGAGTATATTCCTCGCCTAACAGAACGTTTTTATCGGGTTGATGTGGGGCGTAGTCGTGAAAAAGGTGGAACCGGCTTGGGGTTGGCTATTGTGAAGCATGTGTTGGCCAATCATGATTCTAAATTAATAATTACCAGTAAAGAAGGAGAAGGGAGTCGATTCAGTTGTATTTTTCCGCACTCTCGTTGTTGTTAGTCCTTTAATAGCCGTCGCGTTATTCGTGCGATCAACATCACATCATTCAGCGACTATGGCATAATCAAGCATTCTTTAATGCTTTTATAAGGTCGCGAGAGGACTTATGCCAGTCGATATATTATTAACCGTTATTGCAACGTCTGTTGTTCAGTCAATCTTTGGTGTGGGTGTTTTGTTGTTTGGAACACCGTTGTTATTGTTATTGGGTTATGATTTCTTAGATGCATTGATTACCCTTTTGCCTATTTCTATTGCAATCAATTCATTCCAGATTCTTAAACACTATAGTCATATTGATCTTGGTTTTTATAAAAATGTTTTGCTTTATACTATTCCGTTTGTGGTGTTGTTTTTATTTATTGTCACGACTGCCAAAATTAATATTGGGTTATTAGTCGGGTTGTTTTTAATTTTTGTTGCGTTAAAAAGCTATTCAGAAAAAGTTGAGAAAATGATGGTATCTCTGGTTAAGTACGAGAAAACTTATTTGGCTACCATGGGTATTGTTCATGGTTTAACAAATCTCGGTGGATCATTATTGACGGCGATTGTGCATGGGAAGCATTATCAAAAGGATATGACGCGCGTTACGGTGGCAGTTTGTTATGCGACCTTCGCAATTTTTCAGATTATAACGTTGTTCTTTTTAGTTGACAGTTATGAACTGTCATACAGTAATAATATGGCCTTTTTGCATGTTGGGGTTATTATGTTTTTGTTAACCGAAGAGGTTGTTTATCAGAAGATTGATAATGACAAATACAGTAATATTTTTGCGGCCTTTTTGTTTGCTTCAGGGCTTGTGTTAGCCATTAAATCTTTTTAATAGTGCGAGGCCGTGTTTTTTAGTAATTTAAAGTGGCGTACGGGCTGTTTTTTATTGTTATTTGCGACCGGCGTTAGCGCTTTTAGTTATACCGTCTCGATTTCTGAACAGGCATTGCAAGATTATTTATCTGCAATTAAACCGATGGAGAAACGCAGTCATTTATATCGCATCCAGTTAAGTCATCCGCAGGTAGATCTTATTGAGGGGAGTGATCGCGTTCATTTCTCAATTAAAGTTTCGTTGAGTATTTTGGGTGCGATTCAGAGTCAAGGGTTCGTTAAAGTTTCTGGCAAAATTGAATATAACCCTGAAACGAGCCAATTCTTTTTGATTCAGCCAAAGGTGGAGGCTATTGAGATAGCGCATATGCCTATTGCCACTGTTGAGAAAATACAATCAGTTATTCAAAAGGTTGTCGGAACAGCGTTTGCTAAAGTAAAGGTTTATCAATTACAAGATCGGGATGTTAAGCAAAAAATGCTTAAGGCTGTTTTACAGTCTGTTGCAATTAGCCAAAATGCCCAGTTACTCATCACGCTAAAAGCCTTCTAATCGGAAACGTACCTAAAACAATTGCATGGATTGAACCCCATGAGTCTGTTGTAAATTATCAGTGCTATGGGCTTTTTTGTCGGATTTCTTGAATTCATTCGTTTCGTGAGTGAGAGCGAAAGTAGCCCGTGTGTTAATGAACCAAGTTTAATAAAATCCCCGCCGCAACCGCAGAGCCAATGACGCCAGCTACATTCGGCCCCATGGCATGCATGAGCAGATGGTTGTGCGGGTTGTTTTCAAGGCCGACTTTATTTGCTACCCGGGCCGCCATCGGTACTGCAGAAACGCCAGCGGCACCAATTAAAGGATTAATTGGTATTTTGCTGAAAGCATTCATGAGTTTTGCCATCAGTATGCCGGTAGCGGTACCAATGCAAAAGGCAATTGCGCCTAAGATTAGAATACCTAATGTTTCTGGCTGTAGGAAGGCTTCGGAATTGAGCTTAGAACCGACGGCAAGGCCAAGAAAAATAGTAACAATATTGATCAGCGCATTTTGGCTCGTATCGCTTAGTCGGTCAACAACACCGCAAGAGCTCATCAGGTTACCAAAACAGAACATACCGATGAGCGGTGCTGCAGAAGGTAGTAATAATGCGGTTAAGAAAACGAGAACAAGTGGGAAAATGATCTTTTCCGTTTGACTCACGTGCCGAAGTTGATGCATTTCAATTTTACGTTCTTCGGGCGTTGTCAGCGCGCGCATAATAGGGGGTTGGATTAACGGCACTAAGGCCATGTAAGAATAAGCGGCAACCGCAATCGCACCGAGTAGCGCAGGGGCCAGTTTGGAGGCAACATAAATCGCTGTTGGCCCATCAGCACCGCCTATGATTGCGATAGCGGCAGCATCTTTAAGGGTAAAATCCAATCCTGGAATAGCGTTGAGTGCTAAAGCGCCGATAAGGGTAGCAAAGATCCCGAATTGTGCAGCGGCGCCAAGCAGTAAGGTCTTAGGATTAGCTAACATGGGGCCAAAGTCAGTCATAGCGCCTACACCCATAAAAATAAGTAATGGGAAAATGCCGGTTTTAATGCCGCCATATAAATAGTAAAGAATGCCGCCGGCTTCGGTCATTCCAGAGCCAGGGATGTTGCTTAAGATGGCGCCAAAACCAATAGGGAGAAGTAATAGGGGTTCAAAGCCTTTTTTAATGGCGAGGAAAATCAGCAAAAAGCCAACGGCAGTCATAATGGCTTGGCCACTTTCTAGATTATATATTCCGGTGCTTTCCCAAAGTAAGGTCAGGTTTTCCATGGCTATATTTTGAAGATATTATTTAGATAAGGGTTGTTTGGTTTTATATTTAAAGCGTAATAAGGACTTGCCCGACAGTTACTGCATCGCCTTCTTTAATGTGGATGGCAGAAACAGTACCGCTAAACTTAGTTCGAATTTCGGTTTCCATCTTCATCGCTTCAAGGATGATGGTGACTTCATTTTCAGCGACGGTGGCACCGACTGTCGTATTGATTTTGAAAATATTGCCGGCCATGGGAGAGGTTATAGTTTCTCCGGAGCTGACCTTGCTAGGCATTGTGGGTTCTGCACCGGCTGCGGCGGGTTGAATATCAAAATCGGCATCACCGGGTCCGACAACGACGTGGTAATTTTTACCCTCGACAGTGACGGTGTAAGTCTCGATGGGGGCTGGCTCTGAAAGGGCATTGGCTTTTGCAAAAGCTACAGGGTCCGGTGCTGCCTCAAAAGCACTAGGATTTCCCCGGTTTTGGATAAACTTCCAACCGACTTGATAAAATAGGCCATCAATTAAAGCGTCTTCTTCAATGTTTTTAGCCAGTGTTACATTCTGAGCTTGGGCTTTGTCTTTAACATCACTAATGAGCTTATCCATTTCCGGTAGGATATTATCTGCAGGACGGCAAGTAATGGCAGATTCGCCATTAAGGACGCGTTCCTGTAACGTTTTATTCACAGGGGCTGGCGTGGTGCCGTATTCGCCTTTTAGGACTCCGGCAGACTCTTTTGTGATGGTTTTATAGCGTTCACCGGTAAGGATATTAATGACGGCTTGTGTGCCCACAATTTGTGAGGTGGGCGTGACTAAGGGAATGAAGCCAAGGTCTTCCCGGACGCGAGGAATTTCTTTCAGGACAGCATCAAATTTATCAGCAGCACCCTGTTCTTTAAGTTGGATTTCCATATTAGTGAGCATACCGCCGGGCACCTGGCTCACTAATATTCGACCGTCTACACCTTTTAAACTGCCTTCAAATTGCGCATATTTTTTGCGAATATCTCTAAAGTAGGCGGCAATTTCTTCCAGCAAGGTTAAGTCAAGGCCGGTTTGAGTGGGCTGGTTTTGCAGACTGGTGACAATGGTTTCGGTGGGACTGTGCCCATAAGTCATACTCAGCGATGAAATAGCGGTATCTACATTATCAAGACCAGCTTCAATGGCCTTAATATAAGTGCCAACGCTGAGGCCGGTTGTTGCATGGCATTGCATATGGATGGGAATATCAACGCTGGCTTTGAGTTTGCTCACTAACTCGTAGCCGTCATAGGGGGTTAATAAGCCCGCCATGTCTTTAATGCAAAGGGAGTGAGCACCCATGTCTTCAATTTGTTTGCCTAAATTTACCCATAAATCCATGTTGTGGACCGGGCTAACGGTATATGAAAGTGTTCCTTGCGCATGCCTGTCTGTTTCCAGTACAGCGGTGACGGCACGTTTGATATTGCGCATATCATTCATGGCATCGAAAATCCGGAAAACATCAATACCGTTGATTGCGCAGCGTTCAACAAATTTGTCTACAACATCATCCGCGTAGTGGCGATAGCCGAGAATGTTCTGACCCCGGAATAACATTTGTTGCGGGGTGTTGGGCATGGCGTCTTTGAGGAGTCGT
This sequence comes from Methylococcaceae bacterium, assembly GCA_012965425.1. Classification (GTDB taxonomy): domain Bacteria; phylum Pseudomonadota; class Gammaproteobacteria; order Methylococcales; family Methylomonadaceae; genus OPU3-GD-OMZ. Next base: position 4,036 of record DTSI01000097.1, on the reverse strand, counting down.
AACCGTTCCCAGGGGTCTTCGCCTAAGTAGCGAATACAGGCGTCAAAAGTAGCGCCTCCCCAAGATTCGATTGACCAGTAACCAACCTGGTCAAGTTTTCCACAAATGGGCAGCATATCTTCTATTCGTAGGCGTGTTGCCAGAATAGACTGATGGGCATCACGTAAGACGACCTCGGTTATGCCGATAGGTTGATTTGCCGTTGCCATATTTGTTTTTCCTTGTTTATGACTTAAATTTTGGTCATGCAAAATGTGTTAGATTATTTCGTGCGATAGCGGTTTACAGCAATGGTAATTGCAGCCACAATATTACTATCAATTTCTTGGCTTGTTGTCTTGGGCGCTGTCACTTCTGGTATTGATTGGAATCGTTGTACGCAGAAAGACATGATGGAAATGCTGAAAATAAGTAATAGCAAAAATAGGAACACAATGCCCATGCCAAGACCCATTAATTCCAATCCCAAGTAGATATTATTAGTCATTGATGCGAGTGTTGGTTAATTTAAATTAAAATTGGGTGAATTATATCATAGTCTTACTGGGTACAGATAAGCCGCACTAAAGAGTTGTTATTTCACGAACAAATTCACCGATTTTAATAGCTTTAAATGCAGTTTTATGGCCCTTAATCTGTATAAAGAACCGCGTTATTTTAGTGTGAATAAGGTAAAGTAAAAGTAAAGAGGGAGTTATGCCTAAAAAACAAGTGAGTGATGCGGATTGGAAGAGCCAGTTAACCCCTGAACAATATGCCGTTTGTCGTGGTAAAGGTACAGAGGCGCCTTTTGTGGGTGAATATACAGATTGCCATGATAATGGCATCTACCATTGTGCTTGTTGCGCTAAGCCTTTGTTTGATTCTGTAACAAAATTTGATTCAGGTTCTGGATGGCCGAGTTTTTGGGATATTTTGAATGCTGAAAATATTTGTCAAGTTGAAGATAACAGTCATGGGGTGCGGCGAATCGAAGTTACGTGTAAACATTGTGATGCGCATCTAGGGCATGTTTTTGAAGATGGACCTGCGCCGACGGGTCTCCGGTATTGTATTAATTCTATTTCACTGCGTCTGGAAAAGGTTGATGAAGAGAACTGATTTTTATCGTGAACAAGCAGAAGCATTGTTGGCGTTTATTGATGCTTCGCCAAGTCCTTGGCATGCGGTTGAGACCGTTAAGCAACAATTGCACGCGCATGGTTTTAGCCCCTTGGATGAAAAAACGGAATGGGCCTTGATTGCAAAGGGACGTTATTATGTGGTGCGAGGGGGGTCGTCCATTGTCGCGTTTATAGTTGGTCATGAGCCCTTAGTTGAGCGCGGATTTAATATTATCGGTGCGCATACTGATTCTCCGGGATTACGTGTTAAACCCAATGCGAGTTATATTGAGGCTGGATTATTAAGAGTGGGTGTTGAAGTTTATGGGAGTCCAATTTTGGCAACCTACGCTGACCGGGATTTAAGTTTAGCTGGTTGTGTAAGTTATAGAGATGAGGATGGGGCGATAACTAATAAGACCATTCTGTTTGAAAAGCCGTTATTGAGACTGCCAAATTTGGCGATTCACATGAATAATAAGGTGAATGATGAGGGGTTAAAGTTAGATAAACAAACAGCGTTACCGCTAATACTGGCAACAGTGGAAGACGCGTTGCCAGAATCCATGCAGTTTAAAGAATTAATCGCGGTTCAATCCGGATTGTGTGAGTCGGCCATTTTATCTTGGGAGCTTTGTAGTTATGATACCCAGCAGGGAACATTATGGGGCTTGAACGATGAGTTTCTAGCAAGTTCTCAGTTAGACAATTTAGCGTCGTGCCATGCCGCAGTTGAAGCATTTTTAAATGATGAGGTGATGGCGTCATCGGCAACGAAAGTTTGTGCTTTTTTTGATCATGAAGAGATTGGCAGTGAAAGCACCAAAGGGGCTTCCGGAAGTTTTTTGCCGGATGTTTTGATGCGCATAGGCGCGTCAATGTTACCCGGTAAAGAAAGTTATTTTCGGGCCTTAAGCCAAAGTTTTATGCTGAGTGTGGATATGGCGCACGCTTACCAACCCAGTTTTTCTTGGGCTTATGAGCCTAAACATCGTGTCAGTGTCAATAAGGGACCGGTTATAAAAGTGAATGCTAATCAGCGCTATGCGACGGACAATATTGCTGAAGCCATGTGTGTTGATTGGTGCCAGCAGGCAGGTGTGCCGGTGCAGAAATATTCACACCGAACCAATTTAGGTTGCGGGAGCACGATTGGTCCGATTGTTTCAGCTAAATTAGGAATAAGGTCTGTTGATTTGGGGAATCCTATGTGGGCGATGCACAGCCTGCGAGAGAGTGCGGGGGTGAAGGATCACGGCGATATGATTAAACTGATGCGGCAATTCTTACAGCATTGACCGTATTTGTCGTTGTTAACAACAGCATTGACGGTCAATGATTTGTTAGGTTACAGGAAGCGTTAGGTTAGCGCTTTGAAGCCAATGTCGGTTCGATAATACATCTGTTCCCAGTGTATGGTGCTCACTAATTGATAAGCATTGGTTTGGGCGTCGCTTAGGTTGTTACCTAAGGCACAGGCACAAAGAACACGCCCCCCTGCTGTGAGTGTTTGGTCCTTTTCAAGACAAGTGCCAGCGTGGAATATTTTTTGCTCAGGTGTCGTTGCAGAGTTGAGCCCTTCAATAATATTGCCTTTTTTGTAGCTTTCGGGATAGCCCCCGGCAGCGAGTACAACCCCTAAGGCGGGCCGGTCATCCCAGACTGTTGTTTTTTCGTGCAATTGATGGTCTAAAGCAGCTAGACACAGTTCAATTAAATCGCTTTGCAACCGCATCATAATAGGTTGGGTTTCAGGGTCACCAAAGCGGCAATTATATTCCAGAACCTTTAGGGTGCCGTTAGGGCTGATCATTAAACCGGCGTATAAGAAACCGGTATAGGGCATGCCGTCAGCAATCATGCCATCTAATGTAGGTTGGATGATTTCATCGAGAACCCGTTGGTGTATTGCTGGTGTTATTAAAGGAGCCGGAGAGTAGGCTCCCATGCCGCCTGTATTCGGACCCAAGTCGCCGTTATTGAGGGCCTTGTGATCTTGAGAAGTTGCCATGGGGAGGGCGGTTTTGCCGTCAGCGATAACAATAAAGCTGGCCTCTTCACCTTGTAAAAATTCTTCAATAACAACACGATGACCTGCTTCGCCAAAAGCATTGCCGGCTAGCATTTTTTGAACGGCAGCAATGGCTTCTGATTCAGTTTGGGCGACAATGACACCTTTTCCGGCCGCGAGCCCATCGGCTTTGACTACAATGGGGGCGCCTTTTTTTTGAATATAACGGACTGCTGAATGTATATCGGTAAAGGTTTGGTATTCGGCAGTAGGGATGTTATGGCGGGCCATAAAGTTTTTGCAAAAGGTTTTGGAGCCTTCTAACTGAGCCGCTGCCGCATGGGGGCCAAAACAGTTAAGTCCTGCTGCTTGAAAGCGGTCTACAATGCCGGCAACAAGGGGGATCTCAGGGCCAATAATAGTCAGGGCAATGTTTTTTTCTTGCGCAAAGATGATTAAGGCATCAATGTTTGTTGTGTCGATGGCTACATTTTCTATGCCGGGTTCAAGAGCTGTCCCAGCGTTTCCGGGTGCAACATAAACGGTGGTGGCTTGTTCTGATTGGCGGACCTTCCAGGCTAAAGCATGTTCGCGGCCGCCGCCTCCTATGATTAGAATGTTCATGAATAAAGTTTTCTGTTGAGTATGAATGCGTTAGTTGGGAACGGGAATCAGTGTCTGAAATGTCGCATAGCGGTAAAGACCATGGTCATATTATGTTCATCCGCAGCGGTAATTATTTCCTCATCCCGAATGGATCCGCCGGGTTGAATGACCGCGGTAATTCCAGCTTCTGCAGCTGAATCAATACCGTCTCTGAACGGGAAGAAAGCATCAGAGGCCATGGCTGAACCTGCGACGTCTAAGTTTTCATCAGCGGCTTTAATGCCGGCAATCCGTGCCGAATAAACACGACTCATTT
>DTSI01000096.1 GCA_012965425.1 Methylococcaceae bacterium | reverse complement strand
GTTTTGTTGTGGGTGGTTTAATTGGCGTCGCGGGTACGGGAGCGGCCTTAGGTGCTGCGCTTGGTGGATTTGGTGGCGGTGCTAAGCAAGGGTTTGAAGCCGAGAGCACTTATAAAAAAATTTTTATTAAGTGTATGCATAATCGAGGACACAATGTTTTGAATTAGCATTAACCGACTCTATAATGTATTAGTTTTTTTAGATTTAGATAAGGGCGTATTCCGACATTTTGCAAAGCGCTTTAAAAATATTAGTTGAAGAAGGAATCTTGTAACCCGATTTGGCATAAGCTAGAGCGGGTTTTTTATGCCTGTTAGAAACCACCGAGTTAATTCCAACAACTTGCAGGGCGGTCAATAAATGCTGCTAAAGCGTTGCTGACTCCTTATTGCCCCAGAGTTATCTCCGCTTGTTATCTGGGGCAAAACAATGGGAGTTGAAATGATCTCAAGACGATTTTTTCTGAAAGGAACTGTAGCTGAGGCAGCAGGGCTATTTTGCCCTCTTGGTTAGTTCATGCAGAGCGTTACATAGAAGGGGAAGGGCGTCCTTTTCTAGAGTCTTTAAAATCTCATCAACACACTCTCCATGCGCTTAATCGGGATAATAAATATCAATTGTTGTTAGGCGACCCATTTGCCAAGCCCGATTTACATATACTTGGGAAGAGTATTTTGCAAAGTTCCCCTATTTGGGTGCGCTGCCAGAATACTTTGAAGGTGAAGAGCCGATGTATATTCCTAAACCCGATGATCTGGTCGGTAAAAGGCAGCTTTATGAAGCCTATAAATATTAGGAGAGTCCGAGTCGTTTAGCTTGTGATTATCTTGATGACTTAGATTTAGGTCCAGAGCTAGATGAATACAATGGTGTACGTCAAATCAATTTTTATGATCGTTTATCACCTGCCTATGACAGTCTGTTAGTCGAAGCGACTAATTTGTTTTCAATCAGCTTTTTGCAGAAACGTTTGAATGAAATAGATGGAACCGTTGCTTTTAAAGTTTTAGGATTGAATGAACTTAATGGTCGTGAGCCGTTTTTGTATAATTTATGTATGGCGGTCCTTATTTTAAATGGCCGATAGCCCCAAAATAGATGACAGTGTACAACTGTTAATTGTTTGAAGTTTGAGTAATGAATTTAGGTATAGTGGTAGATTAATTGTTTATGAAAAGTCAGGAATAAAATCATGCGTTTTTTAAGTCGTAGGTTAGTTATGCCCGGGCACCTTAACAGTGCTGATAGGTTATTCGGTGGTACATTATTACGTTGGGTAGACGAAGAGGCCTTTATCTTTGCTAAATGCCAATTAAAAATACCACATTTGGTCACACGGTATATTTCCGAGATTAATTTTGTGTCGCCAGCAATGCAGGATGATATCGTTGAGTTCGGACTTAAGGTAACTAAAATAGGTAATACATCTATTACGCTTACCTGTCTTGTTAGAAATAAAGAAACTGCAAAGACCATTATCAATATTGACAAGATTGTATTTGTTTCAGTTGACCGTTTAGGTAATCCTATAAATCATAATTTATCTAAAACACTACCCGTAGAAATCCTTTAAATTAGTTATTATGGTTACACATGAAAATTCAGTTAATTATTAATGCTCAAGGGAAGGGCTGTTAGTCAGTAGTAGTTCAAGCTTACGAGGGATTCGCGGTTTGGGTGGGTGTGGCAAGCGTGGTTCGGTGAAGTTCTAACACCATGCCCCTGCCATGACACTGGAAGTTTTAAACGCCATAAATCGTTTCACATTGATCCTGATATTTCTTCATCTTGCTAACAACTATCAGCTAAAAAATATAAGCATAAAGGTCAACGTTATGACCGTGGTCATTTAGTTTTAGCTACCCATCTGGACTACTCAAATGTGGTTATTTGGGCCAGTTACGGATAAAAGACGGCCAACCAGACAGTGACATTCTCAGGGTCAGTCCATGAGACCTTGTGTCTTCGGTGAGCTGGAATGTTGATGTAGTCACCGGGCTGAAGCCGAACCTTGTCACCATCCTCAAAGGTGATCTCCCCGGCTCCCTGTAGAACCACAACCCACTCATTCTCCTCTTGGTCATACCAGCCTGTTTCGGGTGAGGTTTGCCCTTTCGAGAGTATGCGCTCGATTTTTACATTGGGCTGACTAAGAAGCTCCTCGACTTGCTCATGGTCGATATGATCAGGTAAGGACGTGAGTAGGTTGTTCATGACATATCAAGTTTAGTCCACATTAGGTATCAGTGTTAATCTCAATTTTCCTTTATAAAACTCATAACTTACCGCTATCATTTAGGTTTAAAGGGGGGGGGCAGTGGCGTATGGTTAGTGAGAGGAATGGCCTGAATCTCGTTCCATTCAAGTTGAATTAATCCAAATATAACATTAATTTTTGGTGAATATGGGAACAGTAATCAACTGTAGGAGAAAACTATTGGATTATTTAATGAATAAAAGAAGTTAGGTTGTAATCCCCCCATTTATAACCGAAGTTAAAAGTAGAGGATTAAGCCACATCCAGTAATCGTACAGGAGGTATACCTCCGAT
>DTSI01000095.1 GCA_012965425.1 Methylococcaceae bacterium | reverse complement strand
TCAGATCAGCAGCGGGTTTTAGTTCGCCATTCATATAATGCTGAATAGCGCGCTGAAGTTTTTTCTCTAGTTGATTCATAAGAATCTAGCTTACGATTGACGATAAAAAAACGAGTGAAACAATATTGTATCACGCGCTAAATTCGATTGGTTCGGGACGCATTATTATAAAGATGAGGCTGGGGGCAGACGCTGTATAATGAAGCTATAAAAGCGTGGATCGCACTAAGAATTAATCTAGCCATGGATAGGTATCCCTTTATCCCTAAGCACTTGACTGTATCTGATACTACGCCACATGTAGAAAACTAGCAGAGTATAGGAAGCATTAACGCTATTCCCTAGTTGCATCCACTGCCATTTGAACACCGTTAGACGCTCTTTTCATCCCGGTCACCCCAAAAACATCCCCAAACCGATGCGCACCACCTTGAAAAACCGCCTACTTTCGCCCATTTTCTCGCCAATAGCGCGTCGAAACCAGCCGATACCCTGTCGAGTCAGCTGTCGCTTCAACATATGACATTTTGTAACATTCTGATCGTTTAGCTAAACAGGCTGGCCTGTGGCGGTGCGCGACTGTTGGGGATCTGCACCTCGGAATCCATCGGCGCTTTCTTCTCTGCAAAACTGTTACCCAGTTCACATCTCTCTTTATTATTTATACTACTATCCATCTAGAACACTTTAAATATTAAAACAGAAACAAACCTTATTACTACAATAGCGACTTATTATGAAATTAAAACAACTAGCATGCCTGGCCGCATTATCTATTCCTTTCTCGGTTCAGTCTGACACCCTCTCAGTATCCGTTGGTGGTGGCGCTTGGAATGAATCACCAATAGGTAATTTTCAAAAAACAATAGATGCTGCAGAAGTTAACGTAGGGGACAACTTATTCTGGGACAGTGAATCGCAGGGGTATTTTTTCGTCACGTTTGAACATTTTGTACCTCTCATTCCGAATTTTCGCTTAATACGTACCAACCTGAATCACTCTGGAAGTGGAAATGCAACTTTCATCTTCGCCGGAAAAACCTTCACAGGCAATGTAAGCAATGATGTCTCAATTGAAACCACAGATTTAATTGCCTATTATGAAATACTGGATAATGTCGTTAGCCTGAACATCGGTTTGAATCTACGAAATTTAAAAGTTGACTACACCATTAATAATGGTGGCAACGTGACAGATTCTATAAGTGCAACTGTACCCATGCTGTACGCATTGGTTGGCGCTTCACCCTGGCCTGATTTAATTATCAGCGGTGAACTCAGTTATATTGCTTTTGATGGCAGCAGTGTTTCTGACTTTACTGCAAAGGTCGCATACACCACCGAATTTTTTGTTGGTGTTGAGGCTGGTTATCGTAAACAGAGTTTTGAGCTTGATGATATTTCAGGCACCAATGCTAATTTAGATTTCGATGGTATTTTTGCTGGCGCTTACTTAAAATTCTAGGGAACCTAGAGAAAACTTTTTATGGTAGCTGTGCCACTGGTGCAGCTACTATAAAACTCTGCGCTTCTGCTGCAGAGTCGGCAGATGTCCACGTCAATATTGAACACCCGCTTGAGCCTCTGTGCCCATGTCATTGTCACATGGCGTTGCGCTGGCGTTTTCTCATCCAGCTCCGCTGCAACTTTCTCGCTGCCCTTCCCTCGCTTCGCTGGCGTCACCAACGCACGATGTTTGCTGTTTGGCGCAAACACACCGTGGAATCGCGTCAGATTGACTCTGGGCTTTGGCACTAGGGCCGCTAGTTTGGCGATAAAATCTACCGGACTCAATTGACAATGGCCAACTTATCACACGGAAAACCATAATTGATAAGAGATCGCACAATCATTTTTCAAATGGTACGAAAATTGGAGGTAATCACATTATTGAAACTTTAATTTCTTTGCCGCCTCATACAACTTCAAGTCGATATCAATCACTTGAGCCAATTGCTTGCGAAGGTCATCCATATCCAAATTGTGCTGGCTATAACCTTTTGTCCTGTTGGCATTCGCCCGAGATCTATTGCTCAAAATAATTGTGTTTGTTTCACTCGCAATAAATTTTAAATCCTCATTTGCAGTTTCGGCCAAGCCCACAAAATCAAATTTCTTTAAATTTGTTATGGCCTGAGACAGTATCAATTCTTTGTCGTAGCTTTCATCTTGGCCAAGCGGAAACTTACCGGCAAGTGTTCGCGCTTGAACATTATCTACAAAAGAACGAACCATTGGGTTGTCAGAAAAGCAAAACTCAAGAAAATTCATTTTCTTGGCTTCATCAAACATTACGAGATCAGGATTGTTGTTGGTTGGCTCTGATTTGCTGAAGTGATAAAGAGAAAACAGCCTTGAAATCGGCTCTCTCAAAAACACAAACGAAAATGCATTGTTGTTTACTTGCTCAAATTCATTGAAGCCGTAGTGCCCGGTTACAAAAAATGCCTGTTTGGCCTGATCAATGAGCTTCTGGTCGCTGGAACCATTGGGATTTGAAAACATGGTCACGACATGGCGAGATTGGCCGGAACCAAAATTTGCTTTAAAGTGCAAATTAACTG
>DTSI01000094.1 GCA_012965425.1 Methylococcaceae bacterium | reverse complement strand
CCAGTGCAAATATTAACAAAATACTTCCTCTGAAACCTGACTTAGTTTTAGAGTTTTCCGATTTACAGGCCGATATCGCGGCCCAACTGATTCGTGAAGGCATTGCGGTACATATATTCAACCAACGTAGCGTGCCTGAAATATTCGAGATGATCCACCTACTTGGCACCCTAGTCGGCGCACAAGAAAAAACTCAAACCCTAGTCGAAAAACTTCGCCATATCCTTTTAACAATTGAACAATCAGCCTCACAACTTCAACGGCGGCCTAAAATTTACTTTGAGGAATGGAATGACCCTTTAATATCCTGTATCCGCTGGGTTTCTGAATTAATAACTATTGCAGGGGGAGATGACTGTTTTTCTGATCTGGCGCAAGCGCCATCAGCCAAAAACCGCATCATTACCGATGACGCTGAAATCATTCGCCGACAACCTGACATTATCATTGGCTCATGGTGTGGAAAACACTTCCGACCCGAACAAGTCAGTGCCCGACCAGGCTGGAATGAAATCCCGGCGGTTCGCAACAATCACCTCTATGAAATAAAGTCTTGTGACATTCTCCAACCCGGCCCTGCCGCACTTATGGATGGTGCTCAGCAAATCCATAACATCATAGAACAGTGGTCCAAAAAACAATCATGATAACGACGCTCATCGCTGTATTGCTCGATTGGTTTTTTGGTGAACCGACTAAATATCACCCTCTCGTTGGCTTCGGATCCCTAGCCAAATACAGTGAAAAACACTGCTATGGCCCCCCCTCAGAAACTGCTGAAACTCGTCGTCATCGTGGCATTCTGGCGCTACTGTTATTACTACTGCCCTTAACTGCTCTTGCTACATCGCTGTGTGCCCTACCGTACCTTGGAGTTGGATTTAGTTTACTCATACTCTACTTTACCTTAGGGCACAAAAGCCTGTATGACCACACACTCCCCATTGCTATTGCTCTAAGGAGAAACAATCCTAACGAAGCACGCCGCTTAACCAGCCGAATTGTCAGCCGAGACCCCTCAACACTCAATATCACCGTTGCCACAACAGAGTCCATTCAAGAAAATGGCAATGACAGCATCTTTGCTACTATTTTCTGGTTTACCATTGCAGGAGCCCCTGGCGCCCTTTTTTATCGTCTGGCTAATACCATGGATGCAATGTGGGGTTATCGCAATGATCATTATCGATACTTTGGTTGGGCTGCAGCACGTTTAGATGATGTTCTTAATTATCTACCCGCACGCCTTACTGCACTCAGCTATGCCTTACTCGGCAACACGACTCAGGCTTTAACTTGTTGGCAAACACAGGCCCCTAAATGGGACAGCCCTAACGCCGGCCCAGTCATGGCTGCCGGAGCAGGCGCGCTCAATATACTCATTGGTGGCCCTGCTCGTTACCATGGCAAATGGCATAACCGACCCACTTTAGGAGCTGGCCTCCCCCCCAATGCTAATGATATTGACCGGTCACTAAAATTAGTGAGCCATAGTGTTTGGCTATGGCTTATCGTTATCATCATGTTTGGAGTCATAAATGGTTCTTGAGCACGGTGGAAACTTGAGACAAGCATCAATTCATTACAATATTCCAATCAACAACTGGCTTGACCTTTCAACAGGCATTAACCCCAACGGCTGGAAAGTCCCTCTCATACCGGCCACAACATGGTCCAGCCTACCCGAAGACCATGACGGTCTTGAAGCAATCGCATGTGAATATTACAACACCGAACAGCTTCTCCCCATTGCAGGGTCACAAGCTGCCATCCAAATACTACCCATGCTACGGAGACCTTGCCATGTTGGTGTTCTCCACCCTAGCTACGGCGAGCACGAGCATGCTTGGAAACGCAACGGGCACCATGTCACACACGTCACGTGTGACAATATAGACACAATGCTACCAGAGCTCAACGTGCTGATAATCATTAACCCAAATAACCCTACCGGCGCGTATTTTACGCTAGAAAAACTACTTTCTTGGCACAAGCAACTCTCCAAAAGAAATGGTTGGTTGATAATAGATGAAGCATTCATCGACACTACCCCACAGCTCAGCCTAGCTTCGCATAACCCAAAATCTGGGCTTATCATATTGCGCTCATTTGGTAAATTCTTTGGACTTGCGGGCATACGATTAGGTTTTATCTGCGCTCAACCACAATTATTAGCTCAACTCAGCGCTCACCTTGGCCCTTGGGCAACCAGCAACCCTGCGCGCTGGATAGGTATGACAGCACTCCAAGATACCTCTTGGCACCAAACCGCTCGCCAAAATCTTATTAAAGACAGTAGTCGTCTACAAACATTATTAAACCAAAATAACTTAACGCCCACCGGCTCATGCCCACTATTCCAATGGGTGTCAACAGCGCAGGCAAAACATATCCATGCGCAATTAGCGCAGCAAGGAATTTGGTCACGTTTATTCTCTGCACCGCTTAGCCTACCCTTTGGATTACCAGAAAATGAGTCTGATTGGCAGCGACTAGACACAGCTCTCAAGCATATCAGCAAGCTTCATTTTACCGAGACCGACGGATGAATTCCCACACACTCT
>DTSI01000093.1 GCA_012965425.1 Methylococcaceae bacterium | reverse complement strand
CGGGTGGATGCTTTATTGGTACCCACGATTGGCCCCAGATAAACAAAATCATCAACCGAAGCAGTAGGCTCGCCGCCCAACCATTGGCTAGCAAAGTGCCTTGCTCTGCAGTCTAGTTTGTACCGCTCTCTTTCTTGCTGAGTAATCTTCATTATGTTGCCTCCTTTTCAGGATATTTCAGGTATCTATAAAAAGAGATATCCACAGAAAATGTGGGTAACCCTGTGTCTATAAAAGGTCCGTGCCTACGCCCCCAATATCTCTGTTAGATCGTACAAAAACCACACACTGCCTCGCCCAAGGTGGTTCATTTTATGAAATCACCTCTGTACTACCACGACACGATACTGGTACACTATTAATACCTATTTGGTATCAATATTATACTAAATAGGTATATATTAAGTACTGATTTAGTACCACTTATGAATTGGAGCATTATGATTATATTGATCGGGTCGCAAAAAGGAGGCAGTGATAAAAGCACCACGGCAGTAAATATATCCGCATGGCTAGTCACAATGGCACCATCCAATCCTATTGTGAATGAAACTCAGGAAGCCAAAGAATACTTATCGGATTATCCCGAAATTACCCTGTTGAAAACTATCATTCGTGATCGGAAAGTTTATCGAGACGAAATGAGCGCCGGGTTAGGCGTCACGGAAATGACTAAATATAAAGCTAAAAATGAATTTCAAATGTTAGTAAATAAGGTACTTAAATGACAATAAAAAGAAGAGTACCAAAAAATAAGGAAGCTATTGAGCGTTTCGGCAATGAGGCAGATGGCTCAACGCCACCGCTTGACCCTAGTGCAAAAAGAGATTTCAAATCAATCAGAGTTCCATTCAATGAGTATGAGTACAACCAATTAGTAAAGGGTGCGAAATTAAGTGGTCGATCCAAACTGAATTTCATGCGTTTTGCTATGTTGAAACTAACGGCTGAGCTTAAGAGCGAGGGTCTTACTTATGACGATTAAATATGACACCGTAAAAACTGCACACATTGAAAACAGACTCCCAACGGGAACAAAGAATTGGATATTGCCGCCTGACCGGTTAGCCCGAAACAAATCAATTATCACCATCAATTCGGTCATGCTGCAACACAATCCAAACCACCGTTTTTCAGATCGAGAATTGCGACTCCTATGCAAAGCAAAAACTGAACTGGAGCATCATTTCAAAGCAGAAATCGGGGTTAATTTATAGGGTACTCCGACACAAAACACAACGTTGTACTGAAACATTTTTAGCACCACTTATTAACAAACAGCTTTACGCAGTTCCGCTATTGATTCTTTAATGGATTTCTTCTGCTTGCTTGAATGCTACAGGACTCGTTTCTTTGCTCCCTCATAAGACTCACCGAGTCGAGCTAAGGCTAATTCGCCGCCTTCAAGAGAGCCATCGTCGAGTCATCGCCCCTGATAAGGTAAAACTACGCGCACTTGTCAATGAAAAACATGAGTTAGGCATTGGACCGGCTACCAACCGTGGCCTGCTATGTAACTTCGTTGAAGTTACATCACGTTACACAAAGTTACAAAACCTATCATTTAGTAAAACCATATCAACTTCATGCCAGGCATGTACAAAAGGATCGGTATTTGGAATTTTTAGGGATTCTTTAAAAGAAAAGTGTCAAATTAAACATCGGTTTGGGAAATAATCAGCTCCCTATTCTCTGTAATCCACGGTTCATTCTCTCTACAGAGCTTTTGGCGCTGTGTAACAATAACTCTAAACACTACATTTTCTGGAATCCGTAGCAGTATCGAGGGTCCAAGGGTTGCGATTAACATTGTTGTTATTAGTTGTACCGACTAAAGAAGACTATGAAGATACTACAGAATATATGTTTCGTTTTACTGCTGACAACATCCCTAATTGTTTATGGTGGGAGTTGTTTTAAGAATATTCCTGATGTTGATGATTGTTTGAAAAGGGCAGAACAAGGTAATGCTTTTGCACAGGCTATGCTGGGAAGTCTGTATGAAAGTGGTCAAGACGTTCCACAAGACCATAAAGAAGCAGTTAAATGGTATAGAAAGGCAACAGAGCAAGGTTTAAACGTGGCCCAAAGCAATTTAGGCACTATGTATTACAACGGACATGGCGTTCATCAAAATTACAAAGAAGCAGCTAAATTATGGAGGAAAGCAGCAGAACAAGGAAACTCAGGCGCGCAATATAATTTAGGGGTGATATATCAACAAGGCAAAGGTGTTCTTCAGGATTATGTGATGGCGCATATGTTTTTTAATATTGCCTCAATAGGTGGCGATAAAGATGCGGTAGAGGATAGAGATATAGTTACTAATCTCATGACCCCATCACAACTAGAAAACGCACAAGATTTAGCGAGAGAATGGATGCGTATTCATTAATAATCAATCTGCTTTTGAGGGAGAGTTAGAGATAAGGAAGATTGATTATGGCAGCCCCATTTGATTTTAATCAGGCATCTCTCTTGAATTGTAGGAGGTATTATCTTGATGACTCACCCCCTGTGTCAGGATAGATAATTGGACTCCCCATCCCATTAGCGATAACCTGTTGAAATCGCTTGGTTGGTAATATCAAAATGGA
>DTSI01000092.1 GCA_012965425.1 Methylococcaceae bacterium | reverse complement strand
ACTGTCAGGATGGTTGATATGTTCACTTTGACAGACTTTCTCGCGGCCACCGCCGCTATCCACTAAACCGGTTAACCCCACTTTCCCGCGCCACCCCCCGGGTCCAATAGGGTTGTCTGGATTCCCAATGTTGTCATTACCACAAACAAAGCAACTGTAAGGGGCGGAATCTTCCCCAATGACAGGATTAAAGGCGCAATAGCCGTATTGAGAAACAGCCACGCCAATGTCATCAAGTTTATTTGCGGTGGTGGTGTAGACAGCGCCTTTAATCTCTAGAAGGATATTGCCAAAACAGGTGAGTAAGATGTTGTCATTGGCATCAATTAAAATGGTATTCCCGTCTACATTTTTTGTCGTATCCATATCTTTTGCCTTAAACAGATCATCATGGCCAAGAATGTTTTCTTTAGGATCATTAGAAATTTCTGAATCACTATCAAGGGTGGAAGAGTTATTATTAGGGCTGGGAGATAGGAGTGGAGTGGCTTGGTTTGCGCCAGCGATACCGTCTAAGATGCTATTGCCGATGTTGGTCCAGGTCAGTACAGTCATGAGGGTGACCTTTTCGGTGCTTGCTCCCACAGGCCACGAAACGGTTACTTCGACTTGTTTGCGCTCAGGGTTGGTTTTATCGGTTACGGTCCATTGCCGGGTAAAGCTGGCGTTGGTGCCTGTTAAGGGATTGTCGGGGTCATCATATGGCTCCTCCTTCTCCTTTAGATCAGTATCGTAATCCGCCTGACTGGTTTTGTTTTTGAATGTTGCCAGTTTAGCCTCGGCCAATACCAGTGCCTCTGAGCGGGTTTTGTTGAGACCGCCGGTTTTGGTTAAATCCGTTTGAAAAGAGGCGAGCGCTAAGGCGCCAAGACTGGTCACTGTTAAAGCGATTAAGGCTTCTATCAGGGTAAAGCCTTGGGTATTTTTTTTAAAATAGAGCATGGTTTTATTCCCAATCTTTCCAAGTGCCGGCAACGGCAACTGTTAACCCGACTAAGGGTGATTTGTTAGTGTTTTGTAACAGGTTCAGTGCAAACACCTGATTAATGGTGCCATTGCCGGTAACAGGATTCTGGCCGGCAGGGACTAAGTTGGGGTCACCTTCAATAACAGAGGCGCCAACAACTGAGACGGTACCGGTAATAGTCAATTGGCCGCTAACATAGACTAAGCCATGAATGGTTGGGTTACCGGTAATTTGAGCATTACCGTTAAAAATAACAATAGCGGGATGTGTGGAGGTGCCGATATCGCCGCCGGATAAACTGCTGTTCCCTTCGATCCAAATAAGACCGGTTAAACCGTCGGTGGAAGCGATGTCGTCGTTGGTAAAATATTGACCGGCATTTTGGGCAAGCGTTTTAATCTGATCGCGCGATAATACAAAGGTATTGTCAAAAAAATCATTTGCGGTGAGTCCTGAAAGCGCAGGGTCACTATCAATGATATCAAAGCCAATGCCAAGATTACTGCTGGAGATGATTTGGGTGGCCACGGTTGAATCGGTACTTTTAAGAACCGCGGGGTCAGCGGATAGAGGGGTGCCCGCGTCACGAATATAAGTTTTTATGCTGTTAGAATTGCCTAAAGTGACAGGGTCGCCGGCCCAGATGGTGGTATTGCCGTAGCGATTAATCACAGAGGAATTGCCTGATAAATAAACGCTAGACCTTGAAATAAGCGGTTGTTCAGGCCCATCGCCCCGTGAAATATCCAGCGTAGTGACGCATTGCCTGATGGTGCGGCTACCTATTTGGTCATCACTTTTGCCAGTGGCAATAAGGTGATAACAATCACCTGGGCTGTTAAGCGTTAGAGTTGCGCCATTATTAAAGGGGTATTCTAGTAGAAGAGGGTGACCACTGGGTGGAAAATCTATGTCTAGTAAATTATTGGTCCCGTATTGATTAATGTAGCCTATGCCAATTTCAAGGGCGGCTTGGGCTGCATAAAAGGCTTGCGAGGAGCGGTAGTGATTAGCCGACATTCGCTGCTCCATCAAAGTAGTTCGAGCGGTAAACAGCGTGATCAGGGTGATACCGACAAGGATAATTAACGACGTGAGCAGCGTCGCAAAGCCGCGTTGATGGTTAAGGTGGCATGTCCCATTCATCATCATACTAAGGCTTCGGATAAGTATAAGGGTTGGCGACAGTTACGCGGGCTTCAAGGGTCTTTGTTACAGTAGGGTCTTGAGCCAACGCCCCTGAAAGGGTAATGATGATGTGGCTGATTTTAGTAATATTATCGCCTGGTAATGCTATGTCATCAACACCGGTGTTAGCTGGGGTTGTACACAGTCCTGTGCTGGTGGGCTGGTTTGGATCAGTTGCATTGACACATTGAGAGTCAGAGTCGCTAAAGGTTAATTCGGTGATTTGCGTGACATTTTCTTCAGTGATCTTTTCCCAGTAATTGGAGTCACAGCCGAAGAGGTTATCGTCTTGGCGAAGGGCTATAGAGTTCTCTTTTCGTTTGAAACCGTAATATTTTATTTTGCCGCCATTGTCATCATAATAGCTGTATAAAATACAGGCATCTAAATAGCTCCCCGAATCATCAATAATTACACTGGGAGGATCACCTTGATACCCTGCCCGTCTACTATCATGAGTCATGATTTGCATACTGGTTTCAAGGTCGTGATTCAGGCGTGTGGAGTGCAAAAGGTCAGAACTACTGCGCGTGGTAATAACATATAAGGTGAGTGTAGAAGCGATAACCATTAACCCCAAGGTTAAGCCAATGAGCAATTCAATTAGCGTAAAACCAAGACTCTTTTGAGGGTTAAATGATTTTAGATGCATGTTTCTTCAATCCTGATACGACCTAATGTACTCACAATGACTTTGAGTTGTAGGTTGTTTTGACTTTGAATACACAAACTCCCTCCTGTTGCCGTGCCGCGCATAAACTTGAAATTAGGTGAGCTTGGCGTTTCAGGAAAAGTGAGTGCTGAGAATTCTAAGTTATTGTGATTCCTTAAGGCGCTTACCGTCTTAATGTCGCAACCGGTGCAGATACAGTCTGTTGTTATTGGGCTCGTTAAGGGCTCTGTACTAATCCCATAGCACCCTCCTGCTTGGTTATAGGAAACCGTCAGGTCTTCACTGCGTTTAATCGCCTCGGTTCGGGTCCACTGCAGATCTGATTTTATGCGCTCAGCAACGGAGCGGATGGTGTTCTTTTCAACAATCAAGCCTAATGAGGGGGCCGTCAGCGTGGCTATGATGGCCAGTATCGCTAACACGATTAGCATTTCGATCAGGGTAAACCCGGCTGTTTTTTTCATGGTTTTGTTGCAAATCAATAAGTTTCAAAGATAGTTCAAAATGGCTTGAATACACTTAGGCTGAGCGTTTTTGTCGGTGACTCACGTTATAATGGTTTTTTTTAAAGGGGCTTAAGAGGTTAAAAATGAAGTTGGCAACATTTAGTCATAGCAATCAAACTCGCGTTGGTGCGGTCGTCGGGCAAGAGATGGTCGACTCCACAGGACTTATCGTGGGTTTGACGACGATGGTTGATTTTATCAATTTAGGGGGGCGTGCTATAGCGGCGATGGATCAACGTATTGCCCAAGGGAGTGATCGTTTTGATCTCGATGCAGTTAAGCTAGAGGCGCCGATTTTACAGCCGACTAAATATTTGGCGATCAGTTTGAATTATGCCGACCATATCAGCGAAACCGGTCTTGAAAAACCGGAATTTCCATCGTTTTTTAATAAACAAACCAGTTGTATTATTGGCGATGGCGAGCCGATTCATCGGCCCAAGGTTTCTGAAAAACTCGATTATGAAGGTGAATTGGCCTTAGTGATTGGTAAGCGATGCCGGCATGTACCATTAGAGCGGGCAGCCGATGTTATTTATGGCTATACCATTGCCAATGATGTCTCGGTTCGAGATTGGCAGTTTCGCTCCCCTACTTTTACCTTGGGTAAATCGTTTGATACGCACGGGCCTTTAGGGCCGTGGCTGGTTACGGCAGATGCAGTCGGCGACCCGCATCGGTTGGATTTAAAAACTTGGGTGGGCGGTGAATTAAGACAATCATCCAATACGGCGCATATGATTTTTAATTGTTATGAGATGATCAGTTATCTCAGTACGGTGATGACCTTAGAGCCCGGCGATATTATTGCCACCGGAACGCCATCAGGTGTCGGCGTTAAGATGAAACCGCGCGGTTATATGCTACCCGGCCAAGAGGTTCGAATAGAAATTGAAAAACTAGGCGTCTTAACGAATCCTGTTATCAGTGAGCCGGATTCGACCGTTCAGTATTAAATGAGTAATAAAAAAGCCCCGAAGAGAGTGTTCTCAGCGGGGCTTTTTTGTGGGGCCGTGTTCGTCAGGATAACGAGTCAGGCTGGGTTATCGGGTCTGGTTTTTGGTTTATTTTTTTATAAAAAGGCCAGTTTCGAACGTGTAAGTATTTTCTGATCGGCGTCTTAATAACCGACAGGCATAACGCAATAGAAAATAAACACCAGACGGCAGCGTATTCATTGGGGTCGGTCGTGGTGACATCTGAAATCCAAGGTCCAACAATGTAATGAAAACCGACAAAGCGCCAAGAGCCATAGATCAGCGGCAGAATAAAGGCGACTAAAATATAGGTTAAGGCGTGTAGTCCCCAGTTAAAATCAAAAAGCCAAGGGACCGGGTCTGACAAGATGCCGTTTAGAGGCAGTTGCCAAGCAATATGCCAGTCACCGGAAACGGAACAAACTTGAGGGCCGCAAAAACCCTCAATACCAATGTTACAAGACCCCGCCCAAGCAAAAGGATACATTTTAACTAACATGGCAATAGCGCCGATCGTGCAGATACTGTAGACGGTGGTTTGGATTTTATATTTTACTTTTTCCGGAATAAAGTACATGGCGACCATGTTGGCGAAAAAAGGTTGGAAAGCAATGTGTAGATAGCCAAACAGAGTGAGTATTTGATTGCTGGGGTTATCACACAGGTCAATATAGACATAAGTGAATGCCTGTAATAATTCCATTAGCGCGAAATACGTTAAAGGAATCCAGAGTTCTTTAGACTCCCCTCTTCTTGCCACATAGACAGCGGCACTGAGCCCTACGGTTGCCAGAACACCTGACGCTTCACCACTCCAACACATAATTGTTTGCCTCTAACTCGATGGGTTTCGATAAAACCCTCTATTATACCTAATTATCAGTGCTTTATATAGTATCGGCCGTCAGAGTTGTGCGGAGTGAGGCGGTTGGTGCTGGAAATTGGCCGCTACCGATCGGTTTTTATTTGCAATTGTAGCTCGTTTTAAAAAGGTTGTGAGTAACAGCCTGTAGGGTAAGCGAGCAGTAGTTGATTAATGCGGCCGCGTTAAATTTCGTTTACTTGAGTGGGTTGTGTGAAATGGATCAGTGAGCCATAACCTTCTTGTTTCATCGCTTGTTGGGGAATAAAGCGTAAGGCGGCAGAGTTTATACAATAACGAAGTCCCGTGGGTTGAGGGCCATCGGTAAAAAGGTGGCCTAAATGGGAGTCGCCGTAAAAACTGCGTAATTCAGTACGGTTCATAAACAGAAAGTTATCCTTTTTGGTAACAAGATGGTTAAGCAAAAGAGGACGCGTAAAGCTGGGCCAGCCGGTACCAGAACGGTATTTGTCGCGCGAAGAAAATAACGGTTCTCCGCTGACAATATCAACATAGATGCCCTGTTCTTTATTATCCCAATATAAATTATGGAACGGCTCTTCGGTGTCATCTTCTTGGGTTACACGGTATTGGAGAGGGGTTAAGGTGTCTTTGATTTTTTTTTCAGGGGGTTTGAAAAAACGAGGAGAGATCTCTGGAGGGGTGAATTTAACTTTTAAGTCTTTACCCCAGGTTTTTTCTAGGTAGGCGTCTCGGCCAGAATTATTCCGATAAAAACTATAGCGAAGTGGGTTTTTCAGGTAATAGTCTTGATGATACGGTTCGGCAGGGAAAAACCCGTTAAAAGCGCGTATTGAGGTAACGATGGGTTGTTGAAAACGATTGGAATCATTGAGGTTTTTACGGGATTGGTCGGCAATTTCTTTTTGTTCAGGGCTGTGATAAAAAATAGCACTTTGGTACTGTTTACCGCGATCAACAAATTGACCTTCACGGTCGGTTGGATTAATTTGACGCCAGAATGCGGCTAATAGGTCTGCATAGGTTATGGCGGCAGGATTATAGAAAACCTGTACGGCTTCTAGGTGTTCGGTGGTTCCTCGGGAGACTTGTTCGTAGCTTGGATTTTTTATCTGGCCGCCACTAAAGCCAGAAATAACGTGATGGACGCCGGCGAGTTTTTCAAAGTCAGCCTCTACACACCAAAAGCAACCGCCGGCAAAAGTCGCGACGGCCAGTGGGTTGTTTTGCGTTAAAAGGGCTGGGGCGGTGTTTGCAGTAACCGGGTTATTCTGAGTTTTTATCGTATAAAAAACAATTCCGATTAAAATAAGGCTAATGATCAATAATTTCATAGAATTGAAGTATAAAGCGTTACCAGAAAAGAAGGCGCAAAACTGTTAATTAATAGGATCTTGATTTTTTTGTTTGGTTCCGTATCTTGAATGAGTGATAGGTAAACCTATGAAATTAATAAAGAAAGTGGTATAGTTCCTTCCAGCGTTAAATCTGCATTACTAAAGTTTCATTATTCGTTCATTTTACAGTCTCTTTCACTAGGGTTGAATTGATTTCTTAGTGTGGTGAGTTTCCTGAAGGCGTTTCAAAAGCGTTCGTTTACTTTTCAGTTGATTTCTTAAGAACACACCCATAGCTGCAGTATGGCGTTTTATTAATTATTTAGGTATATGCATGACTCTTGATACTACAGTGATTTTATTTAAGGATTTAAATTTATCCGACCCGGTTTTAAAAGGATTAAACAGTGTTGGCTATGAAACGCCAACCCCCATTCAAGCTCAAACTATTCCACCGTTATTGGCTGGAAAAGACGTATTAGGTGAGGCGCAAACAGGAACCGGCAAAACGGCCGCGTTCGCTTTACCTATTTTATCGCGTATAGACACCAAGAAAAAAATACCACAAGTTTTAGTACTAGCGCCAACCAGAGAGTTAGCGATTCAGGTTGCTGAGGCTTTTCAGACCTATGCGGCAAAAATTAAGGGCTTTCACGTGCTGCCGGTTTATGGCGGGCAGGATTATAGTGGACAAATAAGAGCCTTGAAGCGGGGCGTTCATGTCGTAGTGGGCACGCCAGGGCGGGTCATGGATCATATGCGTCGCGGCACCTTGAATGTCAGTGAGTTGGATTGTTTGGTTCTTGATGAGGCCGATGAGATGCTCCGGATGGGTTTTATCGATGATGTCGAATGGGTCATGGAGCAAACACCACAAGATCGACAAATCGCCCTATTTTCTGCAACGATGCCTAAAGAAGTTAGGCGTATTGCACAGCGTTTTTTGAAAGATCCTAAAGAGATTACCATTAAGGTTAAAACCACAACGGCAGAAACTATTCGCCAGCGATTTATGACCGTTAGTGGTGTTCAAAAGCTCGATGCGCTGACCCGTATTTTAGAAGTTGAATCCTTTGATGCCATTATTATCTTTGTAAGAACCAAAACGGCAACGGTCGAGTTAACAGAGAAATTATTAGCGCGGGGGTATGGCGCAGCGGCTATCAATGGTGATATTGCGCAAAATCAGCGCGAGCGGACCATTAATCAGTTTAAAAAAGGAAAGTTAGATATTTTAATTGCAACGGATGTTGCCGCACGTGGTTTGGATGTGCAGCGCATCAGTCATGTGATCAATTATGATATTCCTTATGACACCGAATCTTATGTGCATCGTATTGGGCGTACGGGTCGCGCTGGGCGAGAAGGTGAGGCGATCTTATTTGTAGCGCCACGTGAAAAGCGCATGCTGTCTTCTATTGAACGGGCAACGCGCAAGAAAATTGAGCCGATGGAATTGCCATCCACAAAAGTGATTAATGAAAAGCGAGTGGATCGTTTTAAAGATAGGATAAACGATACTATTGCCAGTGGCGATTTGGTTTTTTTCGAGAAACTATTGACCGACTATCAGCAAGAACATGATGTGTCTACAGTCACCGTTGCGGCTGCTTTGGCGAAGTTATTACAGGGCGATGAGCCGATGTTGATTGAAAAGAGTGCAAAGCGTCAACGGGGTTCTGATGAACGATCTCAAGACAGAAGGTCGCAACGCAGCTCTGACGACCGTAATAAAGGCCGTAAGTCGAAAGAAAGAAACCAGTCAGCGATAGATAAAGACACTTCACAACGGCCACCAAGAAAAGGCGCTCCAGGCGTTGAAATGGAGCTTTTTCGGCTAGAAGTGGGTAAAAATGACGGTGTTGAGCCGGGTAATATTGTCGGCGCTATTGCCAATGAAACAGGATTAGAAGGCGACCTTATTCAGAAAATAAAGATTTTTGATGATCATTCGACGGTGCATTTACCGGAAGGTATGCCGAGGTCATTACTTCGATCTTTGAAGAAGGTCTGGGTCTCTGGTAAACAATTGAATGTCACTATTGTTGGTGGTAAGAAGAAGCCTAAAGCAGAAGGGTAAGATTCATCTGATAAGGGTAAAAAGAAAAAACAAACCAAATAAATAAGCTTATGCAGTGCGCTTTTTGGCTAAAATGGGTATCTAATTTTGGCTAGAATCGTTATGTTATTAGCTATAGAATGACCGCCTATTAGAGTGATTTGTTTTTCAAATAGCACGACAACGTGGAGTTAGGTGTCAATAGTGGCCATAGTTTTGGAAGATTTAGTTCAAACCCGTATTCCGACTAAGCACGGTGAGTTTGATCTGCATTATTATTCTAATAATGTGGACGATAAGGAGCATATTGCCTTTGTAAAAGGTGATGTCTCCGGGGCTAAGGATGTTCCTGTAAGAATACATTCCGAATGTTTTACCGGTGATGTCTTAGGGTCAAGGCGCTGTGATTGCGGTGAGCAATTGGATTTGGCCCTGCAATTAATTAATGAAGAAGGTTTCGGCGTTCTGGTCTATTTGCGTCAAGAGGGTCGTGGTATTGGCTTGCTGAAAAAATTACAGGCTTATAATTTACAGGATGAGGGCTTGGATACGGTTGATGCCAATATTCATTTAGGGCATTTAGCAGATGAGCGAGAATATAATTTGGCAGCGCTTATGTTGGAGAATTTAGGTGTTGGCTCGATTCGTTTAATCACTAATAACCCTAAGAAAATTGAAGATATGCGCCAATTGGGTGTGTCGATCGCAGGGCGAATCGCAATTGAGTCAGATTATCACAGTGATAATCTTGATTATCTTAAGACTAAGGCGAAAAAGATGCGCCATTTATTGTCTTTTCCTAAGCATGAAGAATAATACTCAGGGTAAAAACATACCTCTGACAAGCGCGCCACTGTTTTTGAGAAAGCTTGTTTTGGGCATCCGAGTCCAAGCAAGCAGCAAAAATGACCTGGCAATGAATGCCTACGGCGCCCCAGTT
>DTSI01000091.1:2074-2619 GCA_012965425.1 Methylococcaceae bacterium | reverse complement strand
GATGACCCCACCACAGCCACCGCGGTGATGAATTTAAATACCAAGATGGCACAAAACGAACGCTATGGCAGTAATCTGGACCGTGCGAATAGTTTATTGAGCGCACAAGACAGTACCTTAACCTCCGTAACCGGGGCGCTTGACCGAATTAAAGCGCTGGTACTTCGAGCCGCAAATGATACCTATAATGACCAAGACCGCCTAGCCGTGGCAGTAGAAATTGAGTCGGTGACTGAATATTTAAGACAAACAGCCAATACACAAAGCAGTGACGGCAGTTATATTTTTTCAGGCTTTACCCAAGGTCAGGAACCCTTTCAACAAGGCAGCGACGGGGTGGTTCGTTATTTCGGTTCCACGGATGTTCAAAAAATCGAAATTGCAGAACAAAGCATGATGGCCATCGGGCTACCGGGCAGTGATGTCTTTGGCTCCCAAGTGCTACCACCAGACAGTAACGGTAATGCCCGCTCGGGTGATTTTTTTAGCGAACTGGCTAACATCGTTACCGCCTTGAAAAATAATGATGCCGACAGCCTGCGGAC
>DTSI01000091.1:0-2010 GCA_012965425.1 Methylococcaceae bacterium | reverse complement strand
ACCGCATTGACATGCAAAAAGAATGGAACGAAAACCTGGACGGCGATTATAAAATCATAAAATCGCAGTTAGAAGATTTAGATTATGTTGAGGCGGTCACACGGCTTAAAAATCAGTCGGTAGCATTGCAGGCAGGGCAACAGAGCTTTGCCAAAATAAGCCAACTCAGCCTTTTTGACTATATCCGGTAAAGGATTAATCTAAACAGTTATTTAGGAATTAATGAATTAATGAATTAAAGAATAGAGATTTTTTAGGAGAACATCATGGCAATGACAATTAACACCAATATAGCGTCGATAGCGGCTCAGCGGCATTTGAACGAGTCGAGGAAAGATTTAGACCTTGCCATGGAGCGTTTGTCTTCAGGACAACGAATAAATTCAGCTAAAGACGATGCCGCCGGTTTAGCGATTCGCGATAAAATGAGTAGCCAGATTGTCGGCCTCAATCAGAGTATCCGTAATGCCAATGATGCCATCTCCTTAGCGCAAACCGCTGAGGGCGCGATGGAAGAGTCGGTTTCTATTCTGCAACGGATGCGTGTTTTGGCGATGCAGGCGGTGAACGATACTAATACCGATAGCGACCGTGCTAATTTAAATGATGAGTTTAATCAATTACAGTTGGAATTGACTCGAATTGGCATTACCGCCTCCTTTAACAATGTTAAATTGCTGGACGGTACTTTTAAAGGTTCCACCTTTCAGGTCGGCCCGGGTGCCAGTGAAACGATATTTCTTAAAATTAGCGACCAAAAGGCCAATGCTATTGGTACTACTTATGAGGTAGCGAGCTTTGATATCTTCGCTGCTGACTCCCCGGCAAAAGGGGATAGTTTAACACTCACTATCAGAGGTGCTGATGGCGCTGGCGGTGATTTAACGGTTAATTACACCACGGGTAAAGGCGAATCGGCTATCCAAACCGCCTCAGGGATGGTGCTGGCCTTAAACAGTAATAGCACCTTTACTGAAAGTTATCAGGCCTTATCTGATGCCAATAATTCGGTGTTAATCCGGCGTACCGATGGCACCAGTATGGGCTTACCGGTTCGGGCGCAATTTGATCTGACTCAAGCAAAACAAAATGACACCGTAAAAGTAACTGTTGATGGCGTTGCCACCGGCGGGGCGGCAAAAACGTTTACCTATACTTCTACTGCTGATCAAACTGCAGCACAAGTTGCTACTGGTGTTGCCGCTGAATTGAATGATGATAGCAATGGCTTTGGCAGGTTTTATAAAGCCTATGCCTCTGCCGATGGTAAAGTTGAAGTTAGAGCTAAAGACGGCACGAAGGTCGATACCAGTAAAATAACAGTTGATCAGGTGATTGCAGTTACTATTGCAAGTACTTATTCTTCAACGGAAGTGCAGTTTGCCATACCCAGTACTGCTTCAACTTCCGGTGATACCGCCTCTGTTACCATAGACGGGCAAGTTTTTACTACGGCGGACTTGTCCACTAATGCGTCTGCTAACGCTGCGGGTCAGACAGCCCTTGGGAATGCCTTTCAGGCATTAATTATACCGGGGTGGACGATTACTGATAATGATACCGGATTGGTTACCTTTACTAAAAATGCTAATTATGTGAAAGGGGTTACCGGGTCCGGTGCCGATGGGCAGAGTGCTATCGGGACCGATGAAATTGTAGCCCTCACTGTCACGCATTCTGGAGATGGGAGGTACAGTGCGACTAAAACTGACAGCGCTGCGGGTGTTGTTGGGGCTACGGCGGGCACTAATGCCAAAATTATTAACGAACAGACCGGCTTTGAAGTGACCGTGGCTTCAGCTCTTAACAACGCCTCAGGTGAGTTAAGTGTGAGCAGTGTGGTTAAGGCGGTGGATGTTTTTGTCGATGATATCGGGGTGTTATCGGCCAGTGCGGCGATGCAATCGGTGCGTGTGGTCGATGATGCCATCGCGATGATCGGCCGCGAACGGGCCGGCTTAGGTGCTTTTCAAAACCGCTTAGAACATGCCATGAGCAATATGGCCAATA
>DTSI01000090.1 GCA_012965425.1 Methylococcaceae bacterium | reverse complement strand
CCCTGACTTGCTCCGTACTTCAGTTCAATTATCCGCTTTAACAGAACGAACCTATAAACGCCGTTTCAAAAAGGCGACGGGGTTATCGCCCCTTGAATATATACAAAATATCCGAATTGAATACGCCAAAAAACAGTTAGAAAACACAAAAAAGAATATCCAAACCATTTCTGAGGAAATCGACTATACCGATGGCAGTTATTTTCGCCGTCTATTCAAACGTAAAACAGGAATGACAGCTCAAACCTACCGAAAACGATTTTCAACACTAAATCCAGCTAAAAATTATTTAAAAAAATAAACTAAGACCTTTGCGCGATCAGCTCACATAGCCAGTTAAATTCTGGGACTTCGTTTTTTTGATTCCATTTTGCCCAATAGGGACAATATATCGTCTATATCTACTGAAACACATCTGCTTTCCCCCGTCATTCTGTTTTCAGGCACAACTTGACCGCTGAATAGATCTGCCACGTTTGATGTTGTGTGCCACACACATCAGTTGAAAGCGTGTGCGATTACGCTTGATACCCCAGGTAACGAGCCTTTGCCATCCCATAATGCAACTTCAGCACACCAAAGACACTTTCGACGGT
Organism: Methylococcaceae bacterium; assembly: GCA_012965425.1. GTDB lineage: Bacteria > Pseudomonadota > Gammaproteobacteria > Methylococcales > Methylomonadaceae > OPU3-GD-OMZ. The sequence goes on along the minus strand of DTSI01000090.1, from coordinate 8,963 downwards.
ACTGCGAACACCGGAATGGATTCGGTTAAAGAGTCTATCTTCTGCTGTCAAAGGGCGGTTACGATAAGCGCGTTTTGTGACTCTGTTGCCGATGCCTTGTTGCGAAAGCCAATCTGCGTGTTTCTGGCTTTGATAAGCACTATCGGCATAGACCGCGGATTCGTCACCTTCTAGTAAGTCGGTAAAGCAGTTGGAATCATGCGCGCTGCCAGAGGTGAAGTCTGTGACCTTGATCAGGCCATCTTCATCAACACTCAGGTGGGCTTTGAAACCATAGGTGCTTTTACGCTTTCCGTCAGAACCTGCTTTGACGTTCCAGTCAGCATCCGGGTCCTGAGTTGAGCCACCACTCTTGGTCTTGTTGGGCCGACACTGCTTGGCTTCGATGACACTAGCATCAACGATGCTGACGCCGCCTGATTTGATGTAGAGGCCTTGCTCAATGAGTTGATCATTGATTTCTTTAAGTAATGGTTCCATCAATGCACGTCTTTCCAACTGCTGACGAAAACGCCAGAAGGTGCTGTGATCTGGGATAGACTCCGTGATATCCAATCCTACAAATCGCCTGAAAAGCAGATCTCGAGCCAGTTGTTTGTTCAATGCCGGATCACTCAACTTGTAGCAGTTCTGTAACAGTAAGGCTTTGAGCATCATTAGTGGTAGCCAGGCTTTTTAACCGCGTGTACTGGAGTGAATGTTAATTAGTAATTGCTCGAGACGAGACCAATCAATTAAACCATGGACTCCATCCATTTTTTGCAATGACTCGTGATCAATCAGCAGAGCATCTCCAATGATTCTTTGTTTGAGGTTCTTCCAGGCCATGTTATATCTAATGATTTATGATAAGTTAATATGGTAGTTTTACCGGATGAGTCTTATCGATAATCAGTTGTTTTGCTCTGTTTCGTGCAAAGGTCTCAAGAAGAAAGAAAAATTTCTAGAAGAGAACCAGTCTCTTTTTACTGAACGTCAGCTCGACTGATTTATCCGTCAACGAGCAAATAACGGATTAGATGATTCTAGCACTTTGATGAAAATCTCAAACCGATGGTATGTCCACACGGACAAATTCACACAGTGGTTTTCATCGCACAGCGCATAAAAGTTGTGCTTCTACCCGGTGGTACTAACTTAGCCTCTCAAAATATTTTTAACTTATTAGCAATCATCGTCAGCTAGACTTTGCTACTGCCGTTAATTCGCAGTAACGATGTAACGGATGTGTCAATATTACTCTGGATATGCTGGTTTGCTAAATACCGACTGCCTATAGTTTAATAGATAAAAACTATACATAAGATATCAGCCTATGGATAAGCGCACCATTAAGAATACTTATATATTGCCTATAATTCAAAGTATCTGTGTGAATTATGTATCAATATTACTCTGGATTATGCAGGTTTGTTAAATACTGACCCCTATAGTTCAATAGATTAAACCTATCCTTAAGGTGATGGTGTGTCAAGACTGTTGTTTTATATTTTTGGAAACATTGATTTCTCAGCACCATAGAATGCTAACAACGCACCTCTATTAGACGTCAATTACTTTGTCCGGTACGTGTCAATTAACTTGGCCGGTTGATAAGGTTTATTTTTCGTTAGTTGTTAGCCTGTTTTTCTCTCCTTTCCATCAAAACTTTTTTCCGGCAACTTTCACCTTTGATCTCTAGGATTGTGGCGTGGTGTACCAACCTGTCGATAGTGGCGACTGTCATCATATTGTCATCAAAGATTTGATCCCAAGCGCTAAACGGCTGGTTGGAAATAATGATTAAACTGCCAGTCTCAAAACGATGAGCAATCAACTCAAACAACGCCTGAGTTTTCTGACTACTCTTTTTAACATAACCCATATCATCGATAATCAGTACAGCGTATTTATCTAGTCGAATCAGTGCATCCTCTAGACTGAGGTCCTCCTTGGATTGCTGTAAGCTTTGTACAATGCGTGTTGCCGAGATGAATTTAACACGTATACCCTGCTCAATCAGCGCATAGCCAATAGCCAATAGCCAATAGCACATGTTAATCAGTGTAGAGATATTTTGTATTAGGGTAAAGGGGTTGAAATACAATGCAGGTATGCTAAATATTAATTGGGCTGAGTTTGTGGGTCAGAGTCTAGAGAATCGTGTTGATGGTTTGGTTTCTTTAGATCGCTCTTAACTGCCGATGGACTCAGCCTCTCAACCAGCGTTGAAAAGTTTCCACTTTATCTAGGGTATTTACTCTGTTTTTAACCCTGATTTTCGATGTTTAAATCGATAAGAATCGTTCCCTATTTCGATGATGTCACAATGATGAGTAATTCGATCCAGAAGCGTAACTGTCATTTTTGCATCACCAAACCTTGCACCCATTCACTGAACTTCAGATTGGTTGTGATTATCAGTGAGGTTCGTTCATAGAGCTGACTGATAAGGTGAAAGAGTAATGCGCTACCAGACTTGGGAAATGGCAGATAGCCCAGCTCATCAAGGATAACGGCATCCATTTGTATAAGCTTTCTCGCCATTGTGCCTGTTTTATCCTGCTGTTTTTCCAGTTCGAGTAGGTTCACTAAATCAACCGCATTAAAAAAACGCACTCGCTTTTCATAATGAATAGCGGCTACACCCAATGCCGTGGCAAGATGAGATTTACCTGTTCCTGTGCCACCAACAAGAATAAGGTTGTGTGCATCGTCCATGAATTTTGCGGTTGCCAGTTGTTCTATATGCTGTTTTGAAAGGGCTGTCTTTCCCATTCAAAGTTAACTAAATCACGATGGATAGGAAACTTGGCTGCTTTCAATTGGTATCGTAGACTACGTGCATAGCGGTCTGTTATTTCGACATGAACCAACTGACTCAATAAGTGCTCTGGTGAAATATCTTGTTTTCTTTGAGGGCCTTCCGCTTTAATTTCAGCCCACGCATCGCTTATTCCATAGAGGCGTAAGTTTTTTAATTGAGCATGCAAATCAATGGACATTGCATGCTCCCAATAAGTGATCATAGCGCTGAAAATCAGCCTTTGGTTCCTCGTTTAGCTGTAAGTGATGACCGGCATTTAACTCTTTAGGCTGGGCCGGTTCAGTTAACCGCCTGATCTCATTGAGCACGATACTGCTCGTGACAACGCCCGTCTCTAGTGTCAGTTCGCAAGCTGTTTCAAAAGTATCGATTCCAACATCTTTTGCCAGCAACAAGCAGTCAACGAATGCTCTATCGCCTTGCTCCTGTTTTAGTAACTGTTTCCTGACTTGCTGTATCGGTTCTGGTAAATCCCAGTTTTGAAAGGGAATACCGTGCCGTAATGCACCGGGTTTCTTTTCTAAAACTGAAAGATAATGCCAAGGGTTACAGATTATTTGGTCACGGGTAAAGCAGCGCTGATGTTCGGCAATCGTTTCACCTTTTGCAACCACACTGAGTGAATAAGCCGTTACTCTAACTGAGACCATCTGCCCTACCCATTGAGCAGGGATACTGTACAAGACCCTATCGTGTCTAACTAGACAAGTTGAGCTCACTTTTAATAAATGTTCTATATACCCTGCAAATGGCGTTGTAATTTTGCGGAGTAATGGTTGTTCTTGTTGAAAACATGCAGCAATGGTTTGAGACGGTAATGTTGGATGTTTTCGGCTACTCAGTTCCTCGCAACGCTATGCTAACCATGTATTTAATTCAGCAAAGCTATCAAACTTAGCTCGCGGTGTGAATAGCCATTCTCTGATATTACCGACTTGGTTTTCTACCTGATCTTTATCCCATCCTGCTGCTGGCGTACAAGCCACTGGTTCAAAGAGATAATGATTAGCCAACGCCATAAAGCGGCGATTAAACTTACGCTCTTTACCTACAAATACGGTATCAACAACTGTTTCAAGATTGTCATAAACCATCTGTAAGGGAACGCCACCATAAAAGGCAAACGCTTTATTATGCGCATCCATCACTATTTCCTGTGTCTCACGCGGATAGGCAACAACAAACATTTCCCGACTATAAGCTAAGCGGAAATGAGCGACTTTAATCTTGAGTTCTCTACCGCCTATATCAACGGTTTACTGACTCCAACCAAACTGACAGACTTCACCTGCTGGAAAAGCTAACGGTATAAAAGCTTGTTTTGTAGAGGGTGATTTTCTGTTATCAATTTTCCATTGTTTAGCAAATCGCTGGATACTGTCATAAGCACCAGTATAGCCTTCATCAAGTAACCCTTCAAATAAGCGCTGTGCAGTGCGGCGTTGGTTTTTAGGTACTTGATATCAACTTCAAGCCATTGTTCCAGTAAGGGCTTGAATGAACCTAGTTTAGGTTCAGGTTGATGCTCACGATTATAAACAGATTCTACTTCTGTCGATAAATGTTTTCTAACCGTAGGTCGAGAGATTTTAAGAGAACGTGCAATTGAACTAATCGACTCTCCACTAACAAGATGCCGCCTTCTTACTTCCGCAATAATATTCATTTTTAACACTCCAGTATTCTCCGATAAAATATCGGATTTTATACAATCTGGGGTGGACACTTTTCAACGCTGTTTCCCCCAGAACCCTGGTAAGTTTTGCACGCTGATTAACAATCCGGGGATAGCCCGAGTCAGTAATCGTAACGATTTATTCACACCACCGTGATGTTTGACATGAGTGCAGTACGTACTGAGTTTCCCCTTGAGTTCACCCGACAGGGTTTCTTTCGCTTGTGATAAAACACGCTTATCGTCTGCACTCCAACCAGCCATGAAGCGTCCATCAAGATTAAAAATAGCGGGTTGGGTTAGCATAGCTTGTAAAATAAAGTGAGCTCGTCATCTATCATGCTAAACGCTATTATTGGATAACAACTCACGTTCAGTTTCTTGCCTATCCTCATCTTCTGGTGACACAAAATAACGCTCATTGAATTTTCAATTTATCACAGGGTATCTCGATGGGTCTATAGGTTCTTCCAGACGATTCTGAGCGGGCAAAATGGAGTAGCACTTTGGGTGCAGATAATGTGATTTCAGCTTCATTGTGGCTGTCTCAAGCCGCCTAGCTGCGTAAACCAGTAATTTAATAATGCACTTCTTTCCTGCATTCAAATCAAGTCGCTAATCCACTTGGATTAAAATCCGTAGCACTTTGAGAAGTGATATTTGTTTTATTAATGCCTAATTCGACCGTTTTTTTTCCTGCCATTATTTTATCAATTTGTTTTTTATTAATGGTTTCAAAATGCATTAAAGCCTCTGCCATGTTGTGCAAAATATGAACATTATCTTTAAGTATTTTACGTGCTCTGGCATAGTTATAATCAGCGAGATACCTTATTTCTTCATCAATTACTTGGGCTGTCTTTTCCGAGAAATTTTGAGTTGAAGACATCATCATTTGTTGTGATTCATCTTCATATTTTAACGGACCTAACCTATCAGCAAAGCCCCATTTTGTTACCATATTCCTAGCTAATTCAGTTGCTCTTTCTATATCGTTAGATGCACCTGTAGTAACTTTGTTTTTTCCGTAAATTATTTCTTCAGCAACACGACCACCAAATAAACTAGCAATTTGACTTTCAAGTTTTTCTCGACTGACACTATATAAATCTCTTTCTGGTAAAAACATAGTAATTCCCAGCGCCCCTCCTCTAGGCATAATACTCACTTTATAAACAGGATCATGATCAGGAACAATTCTCCCTACAATTGCATGACCTGCTTCATGATATGCAGTCATTAATTTATCTTCTTCACGCATAATCATTGATCTTTTTTCAGCACCCATGATCATTTTGTCTCTTGATTGATCTAAGTGATCCATTGTAACTGCAAGCTTATTATCTCTTGCTGCACATAAAGCACCTTCATTTGCTAGGTTTGCTAATTCAGCACCTGAAAAACCTGGAGTTCCTCGAGCTAAATCTCCCACATTTACATCTTCAGAACACGGTATTTTTCTTAAGTGAACGGTTAATATTTGTTCACGCCCTTTAATATCTGGAAGCCCAACATTGACTTCTCGGTCAAATCTTCCTGGTCGAAGTAGTGCTTTATCTAATACATCTGAACGATTTGTTGCAGCAATAACAATAATGCTTTCATTATCTGAAAAACCATCCATCTCAACTAATAATTGATTTAATGTTTGTTCTCTTTCATCACTGCCGCCACCTGTACCAGCCCCTCCTCGTTGTCTACCTACGGCATCTATTTCATCAATAAATATTATGCATGGCGCTTTCTTTTTTGCTTCTGCGAACATATCGCGCACCCTTGATGCTCCGACACCCACAAACATCTCTACAAAATCAGAACCTGAGGTTGAAAAAAATGGGACATCGGCTTCCCCTGCAATAGCGCGTGCGAGTAATGTTTTTCCAGTTCCTGGTGGCCCCACCATTAAAACTCCTTTGGGTATTTTACCGCCTAATTGTTCATATTTCCCAGGATCTTTTAAAAAATGAACTATTTCTGAGACATCCTCTTTGGCTTCTTCAACTCCAGCGACATCTTGAAAAGTAATCTTAACAGTGCTTTCCTCCATAAGTTTTGCTTTGCTTTTACCAAAACTCATTTGCCCATTCATTCCGCCCTGCTGTTTACGCATAAAATATATCCAAACAGCAATTAATAAAAGCATTGGTGTCCAATACATAAAAATATCCATTAACTTGGATTGTTTAGGTGACTCGATCGCTTTTATTTGAACGTTATATTCTAAAAGGTCATCAATCATTTTGGCGTCATTAGGATTAATGGTCTTATATCTTTCACCATTCCTTTTAGTACCACTAACAATGTCATTTTCTATAGTAACTTTGTCAATTAACCCATTCCTGACATCTCGAATAAACTCCGAATATAATAATGTATAATCTTCGGTAGCATCCTTATCAGGCTGCATGATCATTAATGTTAAAATGGTACCAATCAATATTGAAACAAATATCTTCATTAGATGGGACATGGTGCTACCTCAGTTATTGATATTGTCTTAAGTAAATTCTTACGATTGTAGGTATAAATTAAAGTCACAGCTAAAATCTTCTTTTAGTTGTTTTCTTAACTTTTTAAGAGCGCTATTTTGGATTTGTCTAACCCGTTCACGAGAAATATTAAACATTGAAGCGATATCATCTAAGGTTAGCGTAGTCTCACTGTTTATGCCAAAACGATGATTAATTATTGTAGCTTCACGCTCAGGTAAAGTACCAATGGCTAAAGCTAAATTTTCCCTTATTTTTTCTTGGGAAATACTCTCTTCCTGAGATGGGTAAACAGTTTGCTCTAATGAATCCAAAATATTAGGTAACTCATCGTTACCAGTCGAATGACTATATATGGATTGCAGCGGTTGATAAAATGTAAGGATTGCTTCAACATCTTCCCGAGTCATGTTACATTCCTTTGCGAGCAGCATTACTGAAGGCCTTTTATTCGATACCCTCTTTAATTGATTTAACACATCAAAGACTTTAAATGCTCTAACAGCAGTGTGATAGGGCAACCTTATTTCTTTACTATGGTCTAGTTGTCCTCGAGTAATTGATTGTCGAATCCAATACGTTGCATATGTTGAAAACTGTGTCCCTTTCGATAAAGTAAATCGATCGACAGCTTTAATAAGTCCAATTAAACCATCTTGAATTTGGTCATTAAAGTCAACATTTGCATTGCGATATTTTCGAGCCAAATAAGTAACTAATCGCATATTATGATTTATGATTATATTTCTTGAAGACATAAAAGACTCAATATTTTTGTTCGCTCTATGTAAATTTTCTTGATCTTTTTTGTCTATTGTATTTACCGAACAATAGTGCAGTAATTCTTGATGCACCTTTTCTAAAAAAACAGGTAAGAAATGAATGTCTAGAGCTAATTTAATAAGCTCTATTAGTACTTTTTGTGATTTTCTCTTTTCTTCTACAAGAGCCTGATTCAGTCGATCTAATATTAAGTGATAATCTACACTAGAGGACTGAGCATCTAGATTATTCGTCGCGTTCTCATCTGATTTTTTTTTATGAATAATATTAGTTAATTTTGTCCCTTTTGAAACCATTTCTAAATAAGCCATAGTTAACACTTGTAAGAACTTTGGGCTTTTAAACAAAACTGAGACGAAAGCGTATCGCGCGCTCTCCATATCACAGAAATGATCATACATAACTGCAAATTCACTATTTAGTTTGTGTTTAACAGGTTGTAAATATTGAACCTCTTGGGGTAAACATTCTTGCTGAATATCACTTTGTTTTTTTTGACTTCCATCTAAAAGACAAACTAATACTGGTTTATCATTAATATTTTCAGAGTGTGTATTAAAATCGGTAGACTGATAATTTTCAATGGCTTCAGTTTTTTCGCAGTACATACTCATAACTCCCGGGAAATAGAATGTTGTTAATGTAGCTTTTTAATCACATCTCTCACTGTGGCATATCTTCACAATGCTGCAAAATATGTCAATATTACTCGGGATATGCTCGTCTGTTAAATACTGATCTCCTATAGTTTGATAGGCTAAGACTATCGACAAGATCCCTGTTTATGAGATTAGTGTACCGTTAGCTAAATTGGCTGCTACCGGAAATTTATGGTTGTTATGTAACAAGTGCTTTGATTTTTCAGGTTTTTTACAAACCGACTGCAATAATATGTATGCTAATAGCATGGAGCTTTACACTGTTTTGTGAAATACTGTATAACAATATTTTTTATAGTGTATAACTATTGATAAGGCCTCGGTCTATGGAAATGCATCAAATTCGCTATTTTCTTGCGGTTTGTGATTATCGTAATTTCACCCAAGCCGCGCAATCGACTTATGTTTCGCAGCCTTCACTGACGCAGGCGATCAAAAATCTGGAGGACGAATTGGGCGGCGAGTTGTTCTTCCGCGATCGTAGGGGTTGCCGGTTAACCCCCTTAGGCTGCTTGGTCGAACCCAGACTGCGGCATATTTATCAGAATACC
>DTSI01000089.1 GCA_012965425.1 Methylococcaceae bacterium | reverse complement strand
AAGAGCGGTTGAACAAATGCTCAATGATGATGCGAAAATAATTGAAAACAATCCCGTGTTATCTGCCGATAAAAGAAGGCAGCAATTGGCTGAGTTACAATTAACTAGTCAAGGGTTTTCCTGTTTATTCGATGAACATCTTTATACAAGCTATAAAGCAGAGGGCCGGTTCCAATTGAACCATACTGCTACGTTAGCGGCTCTTTTTATTCAACTCTACCGTGACGAACCTATGCTACAACTCCCTTTTAGGGTGTTGACTCGATTAATGGATATCGATGCACAATTAACTAATTGGCGCAGTAATCATGCATTGATGGCTCAGCGTTTGTTAGGCAGAAAAATTGGTACGGGTGGTTCGAGCGGTCATGAATACTTAAAATCCACTATTAGTGGTAAACGAATATTCTCTGATTTATTTAATTTATCTACCTACTTAATTCCACGCTCGCAACTACCAGTATTGCCGCCATCGTTATTACGCAATTTGGATTTTTTTCAGGAAAGACATTAGTTGTTAGTTTTATATCACAGTTGGGATCAGCATGATGACAGGAGAATTATGTTCTGGTTTTAATCGTATATTATTGCGACGATAAACATACATAAAATCAATAATACTTTTCAAAATTACTAGGTCCGTTACCTTAGTCTAGGCGTGAATGAACTGTTACCTGATTTGTGGATCTAAAACCTGTAAGGGATCGGAGAGCCAGCGCATAAGTTTTCTTGCCTTTCTTGAGGGTGGTCGAGTCAGTTACAAAATATCTGCTGATTACGTCATAAAAGGATATATTCAGTGCCAGAGCATAGGGAGTACTCTTTCAAGTGAGTGTGTGTTTAAAAATGACTATTAAATTTATAGCCTGTTACAGCGAAAATCCTAGTTATAGTTATTTTAATTATTAAGAGGTATGAATATGAGTTGGAGAGAACGTAAGCACGAAGAAACTTATGGTGCGTCGGAAGTTGAAGCACGGTTGCAAGACGAATTGCCCTCATGGTATTTGGAACAGGGTTGGATTCGCCGTAAATATAAAACCAGTGGCTGGAAAGGTACGCTAATGGTTGTAAATACTGTCGGTCACTTGGCAGAAGCCGCTTTTCATCACCCTGATTTAACGGTTTCTTATGCTTTTGTTATCGTAAAATTGACCAATCATGCAGCCAAGGGTATCACTAATAAAGATTTTGAACTGGCACATAAAATTGAAGAGGTTATTATGTGGCAACCGGGGTTGGATAATGGGGCTTTGGAAGGTACTCCTGAGGATCCCAGATTTAAATACATAAAATATGATTAATATAGTTTTAGGACTATTGTGTAGGTATTGATTACGTATTCTCGTAGTTTACTAGTCTAGCGTATAGGAGTTAACAATGAATGAAGATAAGTTTAATATGGAAATCAGAAAATTTCTGAAAAAAGTGGGGGTTACTTCTCAGCGTGAAATTGAGCACCTTGTCATGAGGGCTATTGAATCAGGACAGTTGAGTGGTAGTGAAATTTTTGATATCAAAATGACAATTGAAGCTACTTCTATAGGTCTTAATCATTGTATAGAAGGAAAAATTGCAATGGAATGATAGTGTCTGATCAGGGAGGCGACCAATTGTTAACTATTAAATCAATGCTCTTTTTTGAAAAAATACTTAGGTAAAAAAAGTGGAACCCCCCATTCATTTTCTAAATTCGCTTTTTGATCAGTTAGGCTTAGAAAGCACAGAGACAGCAATTAATGATTTCATTAATAGTCATAAACCATTGCCAGATAATATAGAACTGCATAATGCAGATTTTTGGAGTTTTGCACAATCGTCTTTTTTAAAACAAGCAAAAGATGAAGATGCTGACTGGGTTGAAGTTGTTGATCAACTGGATCTAATGCTACGATGAGTGTGGGGAAATTAAAGAAAGGACGTAAACTGTAATTTTCAGGATACGTCCTAGTTAATGTTTTAAATTAATGAAGTCCATTTTGTGTTTTATTTATGGTTAATTTTCATAAAATTGATTAGTGTTCTTCAGTCCAAAAATTGTTATGTAATTTATGCTCTGATCTTATTTATGCAACAATCCTTGAGGATGATTAGCAGACCAAATAAGTGCAACAACAATTGGCATAACCATTAAAAACCCAGTAAACAACATAAATATTATTGTATCCATAAAAATGACTCCTATATTGTTAAAAAATATTGATATGAAAAATATTTAATAAAATTAAATCATTATCTATTTTCATGATGGTTACGGTTCTTTGTTATTTGATGGATGTGTTTTTATCCACAAAAAATCGATAATATTGAGATTTATAAAAAACAAAATAGTTCCTATTAATAGGATTGTAACTAGGTTTATTAGCTACTCTTATAATGTCATGTGAATCGCCTGGTAGTTCCTAAATAATTCCCGCTTCATGACCTATTTTTGGTCATATTAAATCAGTGACATCATCGCATTACTGCAGCGTTGGCGAGAGGAAGGGTAAAACATCTTAATATGATCAAAAATCTCTTGCCTTGCCAGATTCCTGATGGTCTATGTCTTTGATTTAATTTATTGATGCATTGATAGTTGGGAGGAGCGATTAGTAACCGCATTACCCTTGAGTTACCACGTCCATTTATGCTGATTTTAGTTATGTATTTTAAAAACGTCGTGTCATTCATAGTTAGTAGATTGGCGACCCTGATGTTGTTACATAGAATTCATGAGTGCGTGTTGGGTTACCCCATAACTGAATCGAATACGGACCCTAATCAGCCTTGATGAAGGCATATTGCAGTTGCGCTTTCCGGGAACGTATTCGGCAGTTTTGATGAAGTGGCAAGGAAAAAAATAATGAACTAGGCTTTTAAACTATGGGTCATAGCCATTATGCTGATAACACCATTTTACAATGTGCGCTTAAGGAGGCGTTATTATGATTCCCGGTGGATTATGGCTCATATTCGGTATGTTAGTGATATGTTATGTCGCACTATGGACCTATACGGCAGGTAATCGTTTAGGTTCGAAACTAAATACCTTTATCTGGACTATTGTGGCCACAGGGTCATATGTTTTTGTTTTATTGTTCGGGTTTTGGATCGATGACTCTTTTAATTTGAATACAGGCCATCTCATTTTTGAAATACCTATAGTCGGGTTTTTGATTGTGGCATTTATTAGGACTCACTTCCTCATGCATGCCCCGATTACTATGGCTAATCTTTTTGGACACCTTAACATCTTCACTGAATTATCTATGAAGATTGAACCCAAATCACACGTCGAAAATTTTGGAGCACAAAAAAATTATATAAAAAGTTATGTGGTTTAAGGGATTCACAAATGGGCACCAAAAACCAGATCTACCAAATCAACCAGTACACTATTTATAGCTAATTCAATGCAAGGCTATGTAAATTTTATGCAATGCGTATTTATCTTCTTCTTATTTTATCTACGCGTTAATACGTAAAGCTTATTAAGGGTTACGACATCTTTTTTGATGACTTATTTAAGATTTGTAATTGTTCTTGCCACATCTTAACCACGCGACTTTGGGCGCCATATCTATGAATCGCATGAGCCAATTGTTGTTCCATGACTTCTTGATTAAGCATGAGTTTTTTCATGACTTCAGGTGTAAACATTATAATTCTCCCTAGCAATCATTATCGTTCCAGATACACATACCCTCTCTGGTTTAAGTAGCGACTATGACCGAGGGAACTTCATTCGCTCAGAACCTCTGTGTTTGAGTAGTGGAAGGGATGAACCTGCCTTTTTATTACAAAAAACGTTTAGCGTTTAATACCTGTATTGAGCCGCTCTTTTATCTGGGTTCTATTATCAAAGTATTGTTATCAAACATAAATAGACTCATCACCACCGTTAACTTCTAGACCTAAAAAAAACAGAAATATTGCATAAATATGAAGAGAAGTAGATTTAAATAAGATGATATTGGAAAAAGTGTTGCTGTACTTTTCTAGAGTTACGGTAATAGTGCACAGTTCGTTGACATAAGGTAGCTTCAGGGTGTTAGTAGTGTCTTACCTGAAATAGATAAAAAGGTAAATGTAAGGAACTTTGCGTTTTAATAAAACCTCTAGATAGTAAGGAGAGGGCAATGGATAGATTTTACTGGTTCATTATAACAATTGTTTTAATTCCGTTATTGCTAGGTAGCGTAGCGTTACTAACTTATTATGTCCAATCATTGTAATTAATAAACAAACCCCTTTCTAATAAAAGGCATACGTGCTGTGTATTTACTAAAAGGTGCTGATATGAGGCTTGAAAAACTTGATATAAAAGACTTTGTTACACAACATTATCTAGAAGACTATTTACATCAACACAAGAGTGATCATTTGCCTCAAGCACTACATGTTCTTGAAGAATTTCAAGTCAAATTAAGTGCTAATGCAGCGATTTCTGAGAAATTTGATATAGCGTTATTGGCAGAAATACATCGTCTAAAATACTTGACCAGTGAACCAAAAACAAAACTGACCTGTGAATAAACATTTTACAATTTCATAGGTTTGATTTGAAAGGAGTGGGAGATTACAATTTCGGCTTTTTCAAAGCAGGGCTTTACTTTGGGGGCGTGAGTGTTGCTGTATTTGGCGGGCAATAACGACATAGGATTGATTTTTTAAGCCAAAGGGTAAGATTACTGATTCATATATGAAAGGGGGCACGTCTTAAAGGGAGTCAAGTAGTCATGTTATGAATCTGGAACATGCACATTATCCTTTCAACCGTTATCACGGTTTTGGGCAGGATTACCGGATTAACCTTCACATCAAACAAGTAGAAATAAATCCATCTGATGTCTGATTTGAAACAAATACCTTTAGATGATCTTCACCGGTCATTAAATGCCAAGATGGTGACTTATGCCGGTTATCGAATGCCAGTTCAATACCCCACGGGTATTATTAAGGAACATTTGCATTGTCGTTCCCAAGTTGGTTTCTTTGATATATCTCATATGGGTCAGTGTTTACTTCGAGGCCCTAATATTATGGAAAAGCTAGACTTGTTAATTCCGAGCGCATTAAATAATCTTGCCAAGGGTCATCAATGCTATAGCGTACTGACCAATGCCTCAGGCGGTATTATTGATGACCTCATTATTTCACGACTGGAAAATGATTTGATGATTGTTGTCAATGCCAATTGTAAAGAAAAAGACTTTGCTTATTTAAAAAACAGATTGAATGATCATGTGCAGGTATTGTCAGATCAAGCCTTATTTGCTTTGCAAGGTCCAATGGCTAAGATTGTTATGGTGCAATTATCAGAGCAGGCCTGTCAATTATATTATCTGCAAACGGTGAAAACAAAAATCAAGGGTATTCAATGTATCATTAGCCGGAGTGGGTATAGCGGTGAAGATGGTTTTGAAATTTCAGTAGCTAATCATTATGCACGAGAAATTGCGGAGTTGCTTTTATCGTTTCAACAGGTCAAACCTATTGGGTTAGGGGCCAGAGACACTTTACGACTGGAATCAGGATTTTGTCTTTATGGTAATGAACTGACGGACACTATCACGCCAGTCGAAGCGAGTTTGCATTGGCTTATTGATAAAGACAAGCGAAATTTTCCAGGTGAAAAAATAATCCGGGAACAATTGCAACGAGGGGCGGTTAGCAAAAGGATCGGGCTCGTAGTGGAAGGAAGAATTCCAGTTCGGGAACATCAATCTATACATAATTCAGATCACCGCATTGTGGGAATGATTAGCAGTGGTCGTTTTTCACCCTCATTAAATAAACCGATTGCAATGGCATTGATTGATGCGCAATGTTCAGATGCTATCTTGTATGCCCATGTCCGAAATAAGAAAATTGCTATGCAGGTGACAACCCTTCCTTTTGTTACTCCTCGATACCACAGGCGGAACTGATGTCAGCATCGAAACTTGCCTTAAATGATCTAGAAATGCGTGGTGATTTTATTCACCGGCACATTGGTAATAATCAACAACAAATAAATGCAATGTTGGCCGAATTAGATTTGGAAAAATTGGAAGATTTAATTGATGTGGTTCTTCCAAGTAACATCTTGAATCATGAGCCATTGAAGTTGACGGACACTATAAGTGAAACTGCTGTCATCAAGCATTTATGCAAGATGGGTAAGCGGAACAAAGTTTTTATATCGCTCATCGGCATGGGGTATTACGATACCATTATGCCGGCGGTCATTAGGCGAAATGTTCTGGAAAACCCAAGCTGGTATACCGCTTACACTCCCTATCAAGCTGAAGTTAGTCAAGGACGATTGGAAGCTTTATTGATTTTTCAGCAAATGGTGTGTGACTTGACAGGGATGGATTTGGCGAATGCCTCTTTACTTGATGAAGCAACTGCTGCAGCCGAAGCGATGGCAATGTCCCGTCGGTTATCAAAAAATAAATCTGACATTGTTTTTATTGATGAAAATTGCTACCCGCAAACTATTGCCGTAATGCAAACCCGAGCAGAATCTTTGGGTTTTAATGTATTGATAGGAAACCCGTTTCAACAATTAGATCAATATGATTTTTTTTCTATATTAGTACAATACCCAGCCTCTACAGGTGAAATAAATGATCTAAGTGCTCTTGTGTTTTGTGCACATGAAAAGTCAGCACTGGTTACTGTTGCTACTGACTTGCTCAGCTTGGTCTTGATAAAATCACCGGCTGATTATGATGTTGATATTGTTGTTGGTAACTCACAGCGATTTGGTGTGCCGATGGGTTATGGGGGGCCGCATGCAGCATTCTTTGCTACTAAAGATGTTTTTAAACGTTCTATACCAGGCCGAATTATCGGTGTTTCAAAAGATTGTCATGGTCAATTAGCCCTACGTATGGCATTACAGACCCGAGAACAACATATTCGCCGTGACAAAGCGACTAGCAATATTTGTACATCACAAGTTTTGTTGGCGATTATCGCTGGCTTTTATGCCATTTATCACGGATCACGTGGTTTATATCTCATTAGTAGACGAGTCCATCGTTATAGCCAGATATTAGCAAAAGGGATTGAGCAACTGGGTTACAGCATCCTGACGCAACATTTTTTTGATACTTTTGTTATTCATACTCCAGACAAAGCTAGGGGGATTATCAACAAAGCTCAGGAGGAAAAAATAAATCTACGAATGATTGATGTGGATCATTTGGCTATTTCAGTTGATGAAACAACAGATCGAGATATTATTCGCACAGTGTGGCATATATTTTCTTCACCAACTGACGATCAACCTGTTATTAATATTCTGGATAAGCAGGTGGTTGATTGTATTCCTCAGCATGGGATGCGGCATAAACCGATACTAAAACACCCTGTATTCGAAAAATTCCATTCTGAAACTAGCATGATGCGTTATTTACGCAGATTGGCCCGTAAGGATATCGCCTTAGACCGTAGTATGATTCCTTTGGGCTCATGCACGATGAAACTGAATGCGGCAACTGAAATGTTGGCTATATCTTCTACTGATTTTAATGGGTTACATCCGTTTGCTCCACTTTATCAGACTATGGGTTATCAACAGTTATTTGAAGAGTTAGATGACATGTTATGTGATCTGACTGGTTTTAATGCCTTTTCATTTCAACCTAATGCTGGGTCACAAGGTGAATATACCGGTTTATTAGTGATTCGAAAATATTATCAGGTTAAGGGGGAGGGAAGGCGCAAGATTTGTTTGATACCTGCGTCAGCTCATGGAACAAACCCAGCCAGTGCAATGATGGCAGGCTTTAAAGTGGTGGTACTATCTTGTGATGACAATGGTAATATTAGTATGGAGGATTTACTTTGTAAGGTAGCAAAGTTTTCTGAAAATTTAGCTGTCTTAATGATTACTTACCCATCTACCCATGGTGTATATGAGGAATCATTCTGTGAAATGTGCAAAATAATTCATCAACACGGTGGTCAAGTTTATTTGGATGGGGCTAATTTTAATGCTTTAGTGGGATTAAGCCGACCGGGTAAAATAGGAGTCGATGTTGCGCATTTTAATCTGCATAAAACCTTTAGTATTCCCCATGGTGGCGGTGGTCCCGGTGTTGGCCCTATTGGTATTGCAAATCATCTGCTCCCTTACCTGCCTGACCACCCTATAATAAAAGGCATTAATCCTTATAAAAATGCACAAGGTACAATTGGCACAGTAGCTGCCGCCCCTTGGGGTTCGGCCAGTATATTAACAATTTCATGGGCCTATATTGCGATGATGGGTGCGGTTGGTTTAAGAAAAGCAACATTGACAGCAATACTTAATGCTAATTACATCGCCAAGCGGCTGAAACCGTTCTACTCAATACTTTATACCGGGAAAAATGGTTGGGTCGCGCATGAATGTATTATTGATTGTAGGACATTTAAGAATAGCTGTAATGTCACTGTTGAAGATATTGCCAAACGTTTAATTGACTTTGGTTTTCATGCTCCAACGATATCTTTCCCTGTCCCTCAAACCTTGATGATTGAACCTACTGAAAGTGAGAATAAAGAGGAAATAGATCGTTTTTGTCAGGCATTAATTTGTATAAGACAGGAAATTAAAGATATTGAAATGGGACGTGTGGAGCGAGTTAACAATATACTACATAATGCCCCGCATTCGTTTTATTTATTATTAACAGATTGGCACTACCCTTATTCCCAACAACAGGCTTTTTTTCCTGCTGTTCATAATCATGAAGATAAATACTGGCCCCCAGTGGGACGAATTAATAATGAATATGGTGACCGGCATTTACAATGTGGTTGTCCGGAATATACAGAGTATTGATATGTGCTTTATGTAGTGGTCAAGTAAATCTGGCCACGGTATTAGAGACAAGATCATACTTCGCCTCTGCTTTATTTGGTGGCAAGCCACCGCTGCCAGCGATGGAAAGCGAACGCGAGGGCTGGTAGTCCCCGGTAGGCGTAGGTAATTCTGGATACCCGTCGTGCGTAGCGCCAAAGGGGATCTGGAATTACATCCGAAACGCCGTAAGTCATTTGAGATAATGTTTTTGTAATCTGAGTTATGAATTCCAAATAGTTCACTGTTTTTTCGATTTGGATCAGAGTCCCGTTCTAGGCGTTGTCCGGGTGTTAACAAGAGGTTAAAGCGGAAAGTAGATCCTTGATTAGGTTTACTTTCAAGCCAAATTTCGCCATTCATTAGCTTTGTTAGTTTCTTACAAATAGCTAATCCTAACCCCGTACCTTCAAATTTACGACTGCTGGAATAGTCAACCTGTACGAATGATTGAAATAATAAATTGATTTGATCTTGTGTCATGCCAATACCCGAGTCAGTGACGGAGCCTTGAATTTGTACCCGAGAGTCTTCTAAAGTAATAAGTGTCAGTGAAACGGAAATGCTGAAATGATCAGGTGAAAATTTTCTATGATTTGAATTATCAATTAAAGCACAGTCCAATTTACTCTTACTGACATCAATACCAATAATGTTCATAATATTCTCCTTACTACTCTTGTAAATGCAGCCTTCTTTCCGCCGTGGAAAGGACTTTGATACCATTCAGCACCAGAGAAAGAGGAGCATGGACTTTATCTGCGTCACAGATTTTTCACCTAAGGACGAACACAAGTTCTCATAC
>DTSI01000088.1:10119-28233 GCA_012965425.1 Methylococcaceae bacterium | reverse complement strand
CACCGAGGTGCTAGTCACGTCGTAACTGTGCCGTTATACGGGGATGTTAATGTGGAAAATGTAGCTATGGTGATGGCGGCATTATTAGCGCTTGGTTATTCGCTCGGGGAGGTCTGTGTTCGGGTGCAAAAAATACAACCGATTGCAGGGCGTATGGAAATGTTTAAAAGCAAAAATGCTTTACCCACGGTTGTTGTTGATTATGCACATACGCCGGATGCATTAGAAAAATTATTATTGATGGTGAGACAGCATTGTGAGGGTGTTATCTGGTTAGTATTTGGCTGTGGTGGTGATAGAGATGCGGGCAAGCGAAGCCAGATGGGGATTATTGCCGAACAATTGGCAGATCATGTGATTGTTACGAATGATAACCCCCGGTCAGAACCCGAACAGAAAATTGTCAGCGATATAGTATCGCTGTGTGATGATTCTAAAATAGCGGTCATTTATGACCGTAGTAGAGCGATACAGGAAGCCATTGAAAAAGCCAAAAAAGGCGATTGTGTGGTGGTTGCAGGAAAGGGGCACGAAGAATATCAAGAGTTAAATGGTGAAAGAATTGAACTGAGTGACCGGAAAATAGTTGCTACATTGGTCACGGGTGAGGAGAGGTTATGTTGAATATGTCTCTTCAACAAATAAAGGCTGTTGTCGGGGGGGAGTGCAGCAGTGCAAGTATAAGAATTAATTCAATTAGTATTGATACCAGAACACTTAAGCCCGGCGATTGTTATGTGGCAATAAAAGGGTCTCAGTTTGATGGTCACGATTTTGTTTTAAAAGCAGAGGCGTTACAGGCCTCTGCCATTATTTGTGAATCTCCGCAGAAAGTAAATATACCACAAGTTGTGGTTGCAAATACGCAAGAGGCGCTAGCAAAATTAGGGCACGCTAATAGGAAAAATAACAAGGCAAAGATAATTGCTGTGACAGGCAGTAATGGCAAGACAACTGTTAAAGAAATGATTGCTGCTATTTTGGGTGAAGTCGGACCAACACTGGCGACAATCGGGAATCTGAATAATGATATTGGTGTCCCGTTAACATTACTACGACTTGATCAAGCGGATGATTTTGGGGTGATTGAAATGGGGGCGAACAACCCTGAAGAAATTGCTTATTTAAGTCAATGTGCTGAGCCGGATGTCGGTGTTATTACTAATATTGCAGAGGCGCATTTAGAGGGGTTTGAATCTTTAGAGGGTGTTGCTAAAACCAAGTGTGAATTGTTGGAATCCTTAAATAAAGCAGGTATTGCGGTATTAAATAAAGACGATGCGTTTTTTGATTTTTGTGTGGAGCGCGCAGGTAATTCAAGAGTGATCTCATTTGGATTGTCTGCGGCGGCAGATGTGAGTCCCATTGCAATTAAGTCACAGTTCCTTGAAGGTCAATTTATGACTCGATTCACAATTAAGTATCGGCAAGAGTTATTTGAGGTGAAGGTCGGTTTGGTTGGGGATCATAATATTAAGAATGTATTGGCAGCAAGCGCAGTAGCTTTAGCCTTAGGCGTGGAGTATCAATATATACAAAAAGGGTTGGAGAAAGTTAAGCCGGTACCTGGGCGCTTGGAGCCTTATGTAATGCCGGGTGGGGGCTTGTTAATTAATGATACTTATAATGCAAACCCAGCATCGTTGGCGGCAGCGCTTACAGTGCTTAAAGAAATCGGGGGGGGGTTCTGGGTTGTATTAGGAGCAATGGGTGAGTTAGGGGAAGAGAGTCGGTTATTACATATTGAAGTTGGGAGGCAAATCAAGTCAATGGGAGCAATGCGCTTATTAGCGATCGGCCCCGATGCTAAAAGTACGACTGATGCTTTTGGCAAAGGGGCTTTTTTTTTTGAAACTCAGGAAGCGATGATTGCCACTTTAAAGAAAGAGTTAACCGGTTCTGAAACAATTTTAGTGAAAGGTTCAAGAATGCAGAAAATGGAGAATATAGTTAATGCCTTAATGCAAGGCGGTGGAAACTGATTATGTTGTTATATTTAGCGGATTACTTAATTACATTGGATGGAACGTTTAGAGTGTTTCAGTACTTAACACTTAGAGCTATTTTGGGCGCATTAACGGCATTAGCTATTTCTTTTATTGTCGGTCCCATAATGATTCGGCAATTAACACAGTATAAGATCGGACAGAATATTCGAGATTGTGGCCCCGAAGGACACTTGGTTAAAGCGGGGACGCCGACAATGGGTGGGGCTTTAATATTAGTTGCTATTACCTTGAGTACGTTGTTGTGGGCGGATCTGGGAAATCGTTATATTTGGAGTTTGTTGTTTGTGACATTGAGTTTTGGTTTGATTGGTTTTATTGATGATTATAAGAAACTTAAGTTGGGAAACAGTGACGGTTTGTCGGCATCAATGAAATATTTTGGGCAATCAGTAGTGGGGTTTGTAGCCGCAGCCTTTCTGTTTTATTCGGCACAGGTTCCGGCAGAAACTGCGTTAATTGTACCCTTTTTTAAAACAGTCATTATTCCTTTGGGCGAGTTCTATATTTTATTGGCTTATTTTGTCATTGTTGGAACCAGTAATGCCGTAAATTTAACAGATGGATTAGATGGCCTAGCTATTCTTCCAGCAGTGATGGTGGCGGGGGGATTGGCGATATTTGCGTATTTGTCAGGGCATGCAAATTTTGCTAATTATTTAGCAATACCCTATATACCGGAATCAGGTGAGACAGTGGTTTTTGCAACAGCATTGATGGGTGCTGGGTTGGGTTTTTTGTGGTTTAACACTTACCCGGCCATGGTGTTTATGGGCGATGTCGGTGCTTTGGCTTTAGGGGCTGCTTTGGGCATGCTAGCGGTTATCGTTCGTCAAGAAATTGTATTAATGATTATGGGTGGTGTTTTTGTAATGGAAACACTGTCGGTCATTATACAGGTGGTTTCTTTTAAGTTGACCGGTAGACGGGTATTCAAGATGGCTCCTATTCATCATCACTTTGAGCTCAAAGGTTGGCCTGAGCCAAGAGTGATTGTCAGGTTTTGGATTATTACCGTTATTTTAGTTTTGATTGGATTAGCCACACTGAAACTTAGATGATGAATCAAGAAACTGTGAAGCAACGTGTGGTTAATAAAATGGGTCTTGAATCCTCACCGGCTACTATTTTGATTGTAGGTCTGGGCGTTACAGGTGTTTCGGTCGCACGTTTTTTAAAGAATATAGGGGTAAATTTTTCACTAATTGATAGTCGTATGCAGCCGCTAAATTTTTCGCAAATAAAAGAAATATTTACCGATTATGATATTTACACGGGCGGCTTTCCAGATTCAAAATTTATCGGTGTAACCCATTTATTTGTGAGCCCGGGTGTGTCATTACGCGAGCCCTGTATTGCACAGTGTTTAGCAAGAGGGGCAAAACTATTAAGTGATATTGATTTGTTTGCTTATTGTACTGACGCGCCGGTGATTGCAATTACCGGGTCAAATGGAAAAAGTACAGTGACAACCATGGTTGAAGTAATGGCTCAGAGCGCAGGTAAAAAAGTAGCTGCCGGTGGGAATTTAGGCGTCCCTGCACTTGATTTATTAGCTGATGAAATAGAGTTATATATTCTTGAATTATCAAGTTTTCAATTAGAAAGAATGACAGCGCTCAAGCCACAAGTAGCTGTCGTATTGAATGTGACCAGTGACCATATGGATCGGTATTCTGATATTGAGGCGTATGCAAAAGTAAAGAGTAAAATCTATGATCACGCCAGAACGTGTGTTGTCAATATAGATGATCGAAGGGTCTTGGCAATGGTTGCTTCTGAACAAAAGCAACTGACATTTAGTGTTGCTAAGATGGCCGACTTCAGCGTTCGCGAGGAGAGTCATACGCAATGGTTGGTGTATGGGAATAAAGCGGTTATAGCGCGAAGTAAGATTTTATTAGTGGGCGAGCACAATACCAGTAATGCGCTCGCTGCGATGGCATTGGCAACAACGGTTGGTCTGCCGATCGAATCAATAGTGAGCGGGTTAATGCATTATCAGGGCTTGCCGCATCGGTTGCAAATTGTGTCTACCGCGCATGAAGTGATTTGGGTTAATGATTCAAAAGCGACGAACCCTTCTTCTTGTATTGCGGCATTAATGGCGTTTGATGAAAAGGTTATCTTAATCGCTGGGGGCGATTGTAAAGGTGCTGATCTAACAGAATTGGCGGCAATAATTAAACAACACGTGCGCGTGGTTATTTTGTTTGGTCGTGATGCGGAACTTATTGAAGACGCATTACAAAGCACTGTTCCTATTTATAACTCAGAAACATTAGAAGGCGCTGTTTTAGTCGCAAAAGAATTGGCGATTGCAGGCGAAACAGTATTGCTATCACCTGCGTGCGCAAGTTTTGACCAATTCAAAGATTACCAGGAGCGTGGCAATATATTTGCACAAACGGTAAGAAGGATAGCGGCATGAAGTTGATTCAAGAAGGCATTAAAACGCTTTTAGATCTGCGGACTTATTATGACGGGTTTTTAGCGATAGCAATAACCAGTATTCTGATTATTGGCTTTGTGATGGTCACATCAGCCTCGCTTCATTTGGGCGATAAAATGGTGAGTAACCCATTTCACTATCCTCTGCGTCAATTTATACATATCTGTTTAGGATTAGGGGTTGGGGCTGTTATTTTGACAATTAATATGGAATTTTGGGAAAAGTCAGGTCAATGGCTTTTTTTGTTAGGGTTGATCTTATTGGTTATGGTTTTGATACCTGGGGTGGGTGTTAAAGTTAATGGGAGCATACGCTGGATTCAATTGATTGGTTTTAGAGTTCAGATATCAGAAATAGTGAAATTGTTTTCAGTGATTTATATGGCAGGTTATGTGGCGCGGCATCAAGAAGTTGTCAAAGTTTCTGCCTATGGCATTGTAAAACCACTAATGTTGTTTTCATTGGCTTGTCTTTTGTTGTTGTTAGAGCCGGATTTTGGATCAGCAGTCGTTATTTTAACGATAGCAATGGGTGTGATGTTTCTGGGCGGGGCGAGGTTGTGGCAATTTTTGATATTAGCTGTTTTTTTGGTTTTATTAGCGGCGTTACTTTGTTATTTCTCGGAATATCGATGGGCCCGAATTACCAGTTTTATTGATCCATGGGCTGACCCTTTAGATAAGGGCTTTCAATTGGTTCAGGCTCTGATAGCCTTTGGGCAGGGTGAGTGGTTTGGCGTGGGGTTAGGTAGTAGCATTCAAAAATTATTTTATTTGCCTGAAGCTCATACTGATTTTTTATTTTCAGTAATAGCCGAAGAGTTAGGACTGATCGGTGTGGTGTTAGTGATAGGGCTGTTTACACTATTTATTTGGCGAGCATTTGTGATTGGTGAAAAAGCAGAGAAAGCAGGGTATCTATTTTCTGCTTTTATTGCCTATGGGTTAGCCATTTGGTTTGGTTTTCAGGCATTTGTGAATATTGGGGTCAATATGGGAATGCTGCCAACGAAAGGGTTGACCTTACCGTTAATGAGTTATGGCGGTGCTAGCATGATTGTAATGTGTGCTGGTGTGGCATTGCTGTTCAGAATAAATATGGAAACCGAGAAAATCACATCATCGGTACCCAAGGGAAAAAAGAAATGGATAAACGCATAGTGATTATGGCCGGTGGTACTGGGGGGCATGTTTATCCTGCTCTGGCAGTTGCTCTGTATTTACAGAAAGATAATTGGCAGGTGACGTGGCTGGGAACAAGAGTTGGAATTGAATCAAGAGTCGTTCCAGAAAATAATATTGATATAGACTTTGTATCGGTGACCGGTATCAGAGGAAAAGATTTCAGGGGCCGATTAGCCGTTCCAGGCATGTTGTTAAAATCTATGCTGCAGGTATTTGGGATACTAAGGCGGCGCAGACCTAATGTCATATTAGGCTTGGGAGGGTTTGTGGCAGGCCCAGGTGGGGTGGTGGCGAAAGTCTTGGGAATACCTTTAGTCATTCATGAGCAAAACAGGATTCCGGGTACAACTAATCGCATTCTTGCAAAATGGGCCGATCGAGTTTTGCAAGGATTTCCAGATAGTTTTCCGGTCGCTATAGGTGCAGAGTATGTGGGTAATCCTTTGCGACCGGCGATTGAGGTTTTTAAACCGAAAAGGATTATTCAGCAGCAGTCGCTGAATATTTTGGTATTGGGTGGTAGTTTAGGCGCGCGTAAATTAAATGAAATCGTGCCGGCTATGATAGCGATGGTTAAGCCGGTGAATGTGGTTCATCAAACCGGTTCAGTGATGGTTGAGAAGGTAAAAGCGCTTTATACAAGTCAGCAAAAACCTGCTGAGGTAGTGGCTTTCATTGATGATATGGCAGTTGTTTATAGTTGGGCTGATTTAATAATATGTCGATCAGGCGCAATGACTGTCAGTGAAATTGCGGCAGTAGGTTTGCCGAGTATTATGATACCTTTTCCCTTTGCAATAGATGATCACCAAACAGCAAATGCACAATACCTTGCCGACGTTAATGCCAGTATTTTAATTGCTCAGTCAGAGTTAAATGCAAAACGTTTAGCAAAGGAAATAATGCGTTTTATCAATGAGCCATCGCTATTGTTACAAATGGGTAAGGCCGCAAGACAGTGTGCGCAAGTGGATGCAACCAAAGCAGTTGCTAAAGTTTGTATTGATGTGGTGTCGATATGAATAAGCCTGAGAGTGCGATTACTTTGCAAGATATGGGTCATATTGAAAAAATACATTTTGTCGGTATTGGTGGAACTGGCATGAGTGGTATTGCAGAAGTACTGCTTAATTTAGGGTTCAAAATTTCAGGATCAGATCAAACAATTAGTGTCGTTACTGAACGCTTAATTGAGTTAGGGGCAGTGATTAGTTTTGAACATAAAGCGGCGAATGTCGAGTGCGCAGATGTGGTGGTGGTTTCTTCTGCAATTGATTCAGATAATATAGAAATTAAGACTGCGCAACTGAATCGTATACCGGTTATTCCCCGTGCTGAAATGTTGGCTGAATTGATGCGGTTTCGCTACGGTATTGCAATAGCGGGTACCCATGGAAAAACAACGACTACCAGTCTGATTGCAAACATGATGGCTGAGGGGCATTTGGACCCAACCTTTGTTATTGGCGGTCGTTTAAACAGTTCGGGCGCTAATGCGAAACTGGGATCAGGTCATTATTTAGTGGCAGAGGCTGATGAGAGTGATGCGTCATTTTTGCATTTGCAACCTATGATAGCGGTTGTGACTAATATTGATCGCGATCATATGGAAACCTATGAGGGTAATTATCAGCGCTTACAGGAGGCATTTGTCGAATTCTTATCACATTTGCCTTTTTATGGCTTGGCTGTGGTTTGTGTTGACGACCCGGGTGTGGCATTGCTTTTACCCAAAATCACAAAGCCTTATCGGACCTATGGATTAACTATTGGTGCAGATGTTTGTGCTACGAAAATAAGACAATGTGGATTACAAACAACATGCCAGGTTCAACGGTGGGGTGATCATGGTGCCCTGAATGTTACCTTGAATATGCCGGGATTACATAATTTACTGAATGCTCTGGCGGCAATTGTGGTGGCGACGCATTTGAATATTTCCGATCAGGCGATCACAGAAAGTTTAAAAACATTTACCGGGGTGGCTCGAAGATTCCAGATTAATCAGGAATTTAGTTTTCAGAACGAGATGGTAACCTTGGTAGATGATTATGGTCATCATCCACGTGAAATAGAAGCAACTTTAGGGTCATTAAAACAAGCGTGGCCGAAGCGTCGAGCAATCATTATTTTTCAGCCACACCGTTATTCCAGAACGCGTGATTTGTTTGAAGATTTTGTCCGGGTACTTTCATCAGTAGATATCCTTATTTTACTTGAGGTGTACTCGGCGGGTGAGGATGTTATAGCGGGTGCGGATGGGCGAGCCTTGGTGCAGGCTATACGAGCAAGAGGGCAGGTTAATCCGGTGTTTGTGGAAGACCGAAATGATTTGCTGGATATTCTAGAAGGCTTAATTCAGCCCAAAGATGTGGTGTTAACTTTAGGTGCTGGTAGTGTGAGTAAAATAGCTGCGGAACTTTCTGATGCGTTACCTGAAAGGATGAGTGCTATGAAAACAGCAGCAGAAGAGTGGTCATGAATAATGAGGGCTTAAGTCAAAAAGGCGGTTCATTAAAAGGCCGTCTATTACAGCATGAAAAACTTGCCAAATATACCAGTTGGCATGTGGGTGGCGTTGCCGATCAATTATATTTTCCTTTTGATCGCGATGATTTAGTTAAATTTATATCAGCACTTTCAGTCGATGAGCCTGTTTTTTTTATGGGAATGGGAAGTAACTTATTGATCCGTGATGGTGGTATTCGAGGGACTGTGGTTAATACCCGCGGCCGATTAAAAACGATATCAATTTGTGAAGATCAATCAATTTATGTCGAGGTGGGTGTTCATTGTTCAAAAGTGGCAAGATTTTGTCGTGATCATGGTTTTGTCGGTGCTGAATTCCTTTCAGGTATTCCGGGTACGATGGGTGGCGCTTTGAAAATGAATGCCGGTGCGTTTGGTTGTGAAACCTGGGATATCGTTGAGGGTACAGAGACTATTACAACACAGGGCGAAATCGTTACGCGTGAGACCGAGGATTATGAAATCGGTTACCGCTCAGTCTCAGGACCTGATAATGAATGGTTTTTAGCTGCGCGCTTGCGGTTAGTAAAAGGTTCAACGAAGGAAAGTGCGGAAAAAACCAAAGAACTGTTAAGCAAACGCTCGGCAACGCAGCCGCTTAGCCAACCTTCTTGTGGATCTGTTTTTAAAAACCCTAATAATGATTATGCGGCTAGATTAATAGAAGCTTGTGGTCTTAAAGGTTATACGGTGGGGGGGGCTTGTGTTTCAGAGCAACATGCAAACTTTATTATCAACCAAGATAATGCAACAGCACAAGATATTGAATCGCTTATTGAAATCATTCAGGCGCAAGTAGAAAAAAAATTAGGCGTGATGCTCGAGCGTGAAGTTGAAATTATTGGTGAGTTTCATGCGGGTTGTGATGATGAGAGTTGTCCGTGACAGTTGTTATTGATTCAGCAAAGTTTGGTCGTGTTGCGGTGGTCATGGGTGGACCTTCGGCTGAAAGAGAAGTTTCTTTAAAAAGTGGTTGCGCGGTATTGGAGGCTTTATTGGATCGGGGGGTCAATGCGCACGCGGTTGAAGTGAGAGATGATTTAGTCAGTCCTTTTTTAGGCAGGGCTTTTGATTGTGTGTTTAATGCTATTCATGGTCGTGGTGGTGAGGATGGCGTATTACAGGGTGTGTTAGAAAGTCTTAATATTCCTTATAGCGGTAGTGGGGTTTTGGCATCTGCTATTTGTATGGATAAGTTAAGAACAAAATGGTGCCTAAAAGGTGCGGGTTTAACCACGCCTCAATGGTATACGCTAACCAGTGAACAGGATTTCGATGCCTGTATTGATCAATTAGGTTTTCCAATGATTGTTAAGCCGGTACGAGAAGGGTCGAGTATAGGAATGAGTCGAGTTGATAATACAGCGGAATTGCGTGCAGGTTATCAATTGGCAGGCGAATTTGATAGTTCAGTTTATGCGGAGGCATGGGTTGAGGGTGATGAATACACGGTCGGATTAATAGGGCAGCAGATGTTACCTGTGATTCGTGTGAAAACACCGAATAGTTTTTATGATTATGAAGCTAAATATATATCAGACTCGACTCAGTATTATTGCCCGAGTGGGTTAAGCAAACCAGATGAAGAAAGGGTGATGGCGCTAGCTAAACGGGCCATTCAGGTTGTGGGTGTTAAAGGGTGGGGGCGTGTTGATTTATTTATAGATCGTGACGGCCAGTCACAGTTCATTGAGATTAATACCGTGCCGGGGATGACTGATCACAGTTTACTTCCCATGGCTGCAAAAGCAGCAGGAATAGATTTTGGCGAACTGGTTTGGCGTATTTTGGACAGCAGTCAAATAGTCAGGACGTGATAAGTGAGTAAGGTGCCTAAAATATTCTTTCTGATGCTGTTACTTATAGGGGGCGTGGGTACTTATTCTGATGATATTAAGGCGGGGATAGTGCGTTCATTCCCCGTTCGTTATGTCAGAGTGACCGGTACTTTTCAGTATTTGGATAAGGGGGATGTTAAAAAGGTAATCGGGCATGCGTTGCAGGATAGTTTTTTGACAGTCGATATATTGGCTATTCGAGAAGCCGTTGAGAGTTTGCCATGGGTCGATACCGTCTCTGTGGCAAGGGTATGGCCTGACATTGTTGATATTCACGTGGCGGAACAATCAGCCGTCGCTTTGTGGGGACGTGAGGAATTATTAAATGATCGCGGTGAATTATTTAAGCCCGTCATGGTTTCGGCGATCAAAGATTTACCGATTTTAATGGGCCCTGTGGGGGCGCATAAACGAGTATTTGATTTGTTAGGGAAGTTACAAATAAATGTTGATGGGGCCGGTTTGGATTTGGCTACGTTAATGATTTCGCCGCAATATGCGGTGAGTGCAGTATTTAGTAATGGAATGAAGATTCAGTTGGGACGAGATAAACCAATCGAACGTTTACGGCGTTTTATGGGTGTCTATGATCGGATTAATAAAAATGAAAACGGCGCTATGAAGCAGGTAGATATGAGATATCACAATGGTTTTTCAGTGGCATGGAGATAGTGGGTTGTAAGAGCAGTGATGAGCGTTAGGTAGATCGACCTTTAAAATTTGAAGATAACTTGAGAGAAAACAGATGGCAAAAAAAACAGATCGTAATTTAATAGTCGGTTTGGATATAGGCACTTCGAAAGTAGCTGCAATTGTAAGTGAACTGACGCCAATCGGTGATATAGAGATTATTGGTATAGGGGTAAGTCCATCGCGAGGGTTAAAAAAAGGTGTGGTGGTGAATTTGGAATCAACTGTGCAGGCTATCCGGAGGGCAGTAGAAGAAGCTGAATTGATGGCGGGTTGTGAAATTAAATCAGTCTTTGCAGGCATTGCGGGAAGTCATATTCGGAGTTTGAATTCACATGGCATTGTTGCAATAAAGGATAAAGAAGTGAGTCAGTTTGATATTAATCGCGTGATAGATTCGGCGCGTGCAGTCGCGATTCCTGCTGACCAGAAAATATTGCATATTTTACCTCAGGAATTTGTCATTGATTTGCAAGATGGTATTAAAGAACCTATCGGTATGTCAGGTATTCGGTTAGAAGCAAAAGTTCATATGGTAACCGGCAGTGTTAGTGCGGCGCAGAATATTATTAAGTGTATTAGGCGTTGTGATCTCGAAGTGAACGATATTGTTTTAGAGCAATTGGCTTCGTGTACAGCAGTATTAACAGAAGATGAAAAAGATCTGGGCGTTTGTTTGATTGATATTGGGGGGGGGACAACCGATATTGCCATATTTACCGAGGGTGCTATTAAACATACATCGGTGATACCGATTGCAGGAGATCAGGTAACGAATGATATAGCTATCGCGTTAAGGACCCCTACACAGCATGCCGAACAAATAAAGATTCAGCATGCCTGTGCACACTCACAATTGGCGGAGACAGATGAAATGATTGATGTTCCTAGTATTGGCGATAGAGACTCTAGGACAATTATGAAACAAAATTTAACTGAAATTATAGCCCCCCGTTATGAGGAATTACTGTTTTTAGTTCAAGCTGAATTAAGGCGTAGTGGTTATGAAGATTTAATTGCAGCCGGTGTTGTTATCAGTGGGGGCAGTTCAAAGGCATCGGGTCTGGTTGATTTAGCAGAGGAGATATTTCACATGCCGGTTAGATTAGGCGGTCCGCATGGGGTGAGTGGATTGACTGATATTGTGAGTAATCCCATTTATTCGACGGGTGTTGGTTTGGTTATGTATGGAAAAGATTATCAGCAAGAGTATAGCGTGGCGGCACAGGATAATTTGAATGAAAGTATGTTTGAGAGAATGAAAAATTGGTTTAGTGGCGGATATTAATAAAATTAAAAATTGAGGAGATCTAAATGAAATTTGAACTAGAAGATATGTTTAAAAGAGAAGCCATTATTAAAGTAATTGGTGTGGGTGGCGGTGGTGGTAATGCTGTCGATCATATGGTAAATACCGGAATTAGTGGTGTTGACTTTATTGGTGCAAATACAGATGCGCAGGCACTGAGGCGCTTAAGTGTGGATACCCTGATTCAATTAGGTTCTGAATTGACGCAAGGCTTAGGTGCAGGGACAAACCCTGATATAGGCAAGCAAGCAGCACAAGAGGACCGCAGTCGTATTGAGGAGGCGATTGACGGTGCTGATATGGTGTTTTTAACAGCGGGAATGGGTGGTGGAACAGGTACGGGTGCAATTCCTGTCATTGCTGAAGCAGCAAAAGATAAGGGCATTCTGACAGTGGCCGTGGTGACAAAACCCTTTAAGTTTGAAGGTGCTAAGAAAATGAAAGCTGCTGAAGAGGGGATTTTGGAATTAGAAAAGTATGTAGATTCACTCATTGTCATTCCCAATCAAAAGTTATTACCAGTATTAGGGAGTAATGTTTCATTGATTGATGCTTTTAATGCTGCTAATGATGTACTTAAGGAAGCCGTTCAAGGTATTACGGAACTCATTGTTAACCCGGGTCTTATTAATGTTGATTTTGCAGATGTGAAAACGGTGATGTCTGCAATGGGTGTGGCTATTATGGGATCAGGCACTGCGAAAGGCGATAATCGAGCAAGAGAGGCCGCTGAAAAAGCAGTCGCGTGTCCTTTGTTAGATGATGTAAGTTTGTTTGGTGCGAAGGGAATATTGGTTAATATTACCGCGACAGCTGAATTGGGTATTTCAGAGTTTAATGAAGTCGGCGAGATTGTTCATGAGTTTGCTTCGGAAGATGCGATTATTAAAATAGGCACCGCAATAGATCCAGAGTTGGGCGATGAGATTAAGGTGACAGTGGTCGCAACAGGCATGGGGGGGACGCAACAACGTTCTGTTGTTTCAACGCTTAATAGTCGGGCAAGTATAGCTAAAAAGCCTATTGATTATGGTGTGTTTGAGAAGCCGACAGCGGTTAGAAAACGTGAAAGCGGTGAAGCACGTTATGGTGCACAGGCAAAAAAAGCAGAAAATATGGATTATTTAGATATTCCTGCATTTTTGAGGCGGCAGGCGGATTAAGTTGATGGGGTAAGGTATTTGTTTATTAGGTTCCACCTAAAGGGACTGCCTTTGTAAGTGATCTATTTTGCAAGTAGAGGCGGTGCGTTGCTGCTAAAAGGCTCTCTTATGGTAGAATAGCGACTTTTATTAGCGGTAGCTTAAAAATCTATGTTGAAACAGAGGACGCTTCAAAATACTATTCGAGCGACAGGGGTGGGTTTGCATACGGGTGAGAATGTCTATTTGACCTTGCACCCTGCAGACATTGATACAGGAATTCGTTTTAGACGGAGCGATATTGGGCAGTCTGCTATTGTTGATGCAAAATCTGAAAATGTAGGTGATACGACGCTGTCAACAACATTGATTCAAAATGGTGTGCGAGTTTCGACAGTGGAACATTTATTATCGGCATTTTCTGGGTTGGGTATTGATAATGCTATGGTAGATGTGAGTGCTCCGGAAATACCGATTATGGATGGCAGTGCCGGTCCTTTTGTTTTTTTATTGCAATCGGCGGGAATACAGGAGCAGGACGCGTGGCGTAAGTATATAAGGGTTAAGAAGCCCGTTAAAGTGGTTGAGGGTGACAAGTGGGCTTCTTTTGCGCCTTACGAAGGTTTTAGGGTCGGTTTTACAATTGATTTTGAACACCCCGCCTTTAAGTCGAATGTTAAAACAGCGGTCATCGATGTTTCTACCACTAGTTTTATTAAGGAAGTGAGTCGGGCCAGAACATTTGGTTTTATGAAGGATATTGAATTACTTCAGAAAAATAACTTGGCATTAGGCGGGAGCATGGATAATGCGATTGTTGTCGACGATTTAAAAGTATTAAACAAAGACGGTTTGCGTTATGCAGATGAGTTTGTAAAGCATAAGATGTTAGATGCGATAGGCGATCTTTATTTGCTGGGTCATAATTTGCTAGGTGAATTTAGAGGTTATAAATCGGGGCATAGTCTTAATAATCAACTTTTGCGAGCGTTAATTAAAGACCCTGAAGCTTGGGAAATGGTTTCTTTTGAAGAATCACATGAACTTCCTAGAGTCTTTGTACAGTCGGTTTTACCTTAATATATTTTGTTTTTTAGCGTGTTGTGTAATCTTAAAAATGCGCTACTGAGTTCGCTATTGTTTGTCAGGGCGAGCGCGTTGCTATGAATTATCTTAAGTGATGTTGTCGATAGTTTTTTTGCTGGTCTTGTATGGGGTTTAGGCGATAATGATTTAGGCAGTACTCTGATTTTAGTTTCAGAGATATCATTTTCGCCATTGGCGCGTAATGCTGCCATGATTGGTTGATTTAAAAAACGCAATTGGCTGGCCCATGTTGCTGATGAAGTGAAAATAATGATGGTTTTATCTTTTTTGATACAGCCTGTTATATGCGCTGAGAAATGATTGGGTAACGATCGGCATACGGTTTCCTGTAGTACTCTTTGTTGATTAATGATTTCTGAAAAGTTAACAGTTACAGCACTCGCATAAGATAAGACTGAATTGAAATGATTTTTTCGTTTACTCTTCATTTAGCGAGTGGCGTGTGCTTTTGGGTAAAGTTTAACATCGCCTGTCATTATAACGTTTACACGCCTTTTAAGACGACAATATCTTTTAAAACAATTAATAAGGTGCGTCAGGTACTTAACTGGCGGCCGGCTTTAGAGAAGTTACGACGGGTTGTAGTAAGGATGGGTCTGTTAAGAAGGCTTGATAAGGTATATAATCAACAGGTTTTATTACAAATTTAAATTCATTGGAAAGTTAGCCATGTTGGTCAAGAAGTTATTTGGTAGTCGGAATGACAGACTCGTTAAGAAAAAGAATAAGTTAGTTAAGAAAATTAACGTATTAGCGTCAGAATATGAAAGTTTAAGTGATGAGGCTTTAAAAGCCAAAACAGCGGAGTTTCGAGAACGCTTAGCGGCAGGTGCAGAGCTTGACACATTAATTCCAGAGGCCTTTGCAATCGTGCGTGAGGCTTCTGTGCGTGTCTTAGGTATGCGTCATTTCGATGTGCAGTTGATTGGCGGCATGGTCTTAAATGACGGCAAAATTTCAGAGATGAAGACGGGCGAAGGTAAAACTTTAGTTGCAACTTTGGCAGCTTACCTTAATGCGCTTCCTGGAAAAGGTGTACATGTTGTGACCGTGAATGATTATCTGGCAAAGCGGGATAGTGCCTGGATGGGTCGGATTTATAACTTTTTGGGCATGGAAACAGGCGTTATTGTTAGTGAATTAACCAATGAAGAGCGACGCGAGGCTTATGCAGCGGATATCACTTATGGGACTAATAATGAATTTGGTTTTGATTATCTAAGAGATAATATGGCGTACAGCCTCGATAGGAAAGTGCAAAGAGGATTGTATTATGCTGTTGTCGATGAAGTGGATTCAATTTTAATTGATGAAGCCAGAACACCGTTGGTTATATCAGGTCCGACAGAAGAAAGTACCGAAATGTTTGTTAAGGTTAATCAGATTATTCCAGGGTTAACCAAGCAAGAGAAAGAAGGTGAAGCGGGTGATTATGCAGTGGATGAGAAGATGCGGCAGGTGCATCTGACGGAAGCAGGGCATGCGCGCGTTGAGCAGTTAATGGCTGATCATGGTTATATTTCCGAAGGCGGAAGTTTGTATGATGCGGTTAATATCAGAATGATGCATTTTATAACAGCATCATTACGGGCGCACGTACTTTATCATTGTGATGTTGATTACATCGTGAAAAGTAATGAAGTATTGATCGTTGATGAATTTACCGGTCGTATTATGTCTGGGCGTCGTTGGGGTGATGGCTTGCACCAGGCGATTGAGGCAAAAGAACACGTTAAGGTTCAGGAAGATAATCAGACACTGGCTTCAATAACCTTCCAGAATTATTTTCGACTCTACGATAAGTTATCGGGTATGACCGGAACGGCCGATACCGAAGCGATTGAATTACAAAAGATCTACGGGTTGGAAGTGGTCGTGATACCAACGCATAGACCGATGGTTAGAGATGATCGCGGCGATCTCATCTATATGACGGTTGGTGAAAAATATAATGCGATTATTGAAGATATCAAAGGGTGTTCTAAGCGCGGTCAGCCCGTTTTAGTGGGCACAACATCGATCGAGAATTCTGAATTAATTTCACGGGAACTGACGCGGCAAAATATTAAGCATGAGATTTTAAATGCCAAGCAGCATGAACGAGAAGCGCATATTATTGAACAAGCAGGTACAACGAGTGCGGTAACAATTGCGACTAATATGGCGGGTCGGGGAACCGATATAGTTTTGGGTGGTAATCTTGATGGAGCACTGCAAGTGTTGGGTGATAACCCGAGTGAGTCTGTGGTCACCAAGGTTAAAGAAGATTGGCAAGTACATCATGATAAAGTTTTAGCCAGTGGTGGATTGCACGTTATTGGTTCTGAGCGTCATGAATCAAGACGGATAGATAATCAGTTACGGGGCCGGTCGGGGCGTCAAGGCGATCCTGGCTCAACACGTTTTTATCTTTCTCTGGAAGATGATCTGATGCGTATTTTTGCTTCTGAAAAAGTTGCCAGTATGATGCAGAAGCTCGGTATGGAAGAAGGCGAAGCGATTGAACATCCTTGGGTAACAAGAGCTATTGAGAATGCTCAGAAGAAGGTTGAAGGACGCAATTATGATATTCGTAAGCAGATTCTGGATTATGACGATGTTGCCAATGATCAGCGTAAAGTAATTTATGCGCAGCGTAACGAGTTAATGGAAGCAGAAGAGATCACCGGTATTATTGAGGCTTTTCGTAATGATGTGGTTGCCAGTGTGGTGACGCAGTATATTCCTGAGCAAACCATGGAAGATCAGTGGGATGTTGAAGGCTTAGAGGGGCATATACAACAAGAGTTTGAGTTGACTATTCCATGGCGGGAGATGCTGGAGCAAGATCATTCGTTGCAGCGTGAGGATATTACACGGATAACACAGGCCAAATTGGCTGAGAATTGTGCACAAAGAGAGTCAGCTGTCTCAGCGGGTGTTATGCGAAACTTTGAGAAATCCGTTGTTTTGCAGGTTCTGGATAATACCTGGAAAGAACATTTGGCCGCTATGGATCATCTACGCGCAGGCATTCATTTGCGAGGTTACGCACAGCGTGATCCGAAGCAAGAGTTTAAGCGTGAGTCGTTTGAAATGTTTGTTAGCATGTTAGATTTTGTTAAGTATGAAGTTGTTGGTCTTTTGTCTAAAGTACAAATTAATATCGAAGACGATCTGCAAGAATTCGACGAACAACGACAAGAGCCGCGTGAAATGAATTTTGAGCATGCTGAGGCTAATGCCGCCGGATTGCCTGACACGGTTGAGAAAATAGAGATGGACGGTGTTGCACCGACTCCGGTTAGACAACAAGAGGGTGCTGTCGCTGAAAAACCTTTTATTCGTGAAGGTAAGAAAGTGGGGCGTAATGATCCTTGTCCTTGCGGTTCAGGCAAGAAGTATAAACAATGTCACGGTAAGCTTTCGTAACTGGCAACATAATTTTAGGATTAGGATTAGGATTAGGATTAGGATTAGGATTAGGATTAGGATTGGGTTATAGAGAGATAGTGTAAAGAAACCAGATAACAAAAAGGCGTAAAGCTCTGTTGTCAGTTATAGAAACTTCTAGTTAGCCTAGCAAAGACTATGTTTCATATTGTGTTATACCAGCCGGAGATTCCACCTAATACCGGGAATATTATTCGGTTAGCCGCTAATAATGGTTGCCAATTACATCTTATAAAGCCGTTGGGCTTTAGTTTAGATGAAAAGAAAATGCGTAGAGCCGGATTGGATTACCATGAGTTCACTGATTTAGTGTTGTATGAAAGTTATGAGGATTTTGTACAACAGGCAAAACCCGCTCGGTTGTTTGCCTTAACAACAAAGGCTAGAAAGAACTATGATCAGGTGCGTTACCAATCGGGTGATTT
>DTSI01000088.1:443-10109 GCA_012965425.1 Methylococcaceae bacterium | reverse complement strand
AGCGTGGTTTACCACGTGAAATTCTTGATCAATTATCGGTAAATTGTTTGAAGATTCCGATGCAGGCTAACAGTCGGAGCCTTAACTTATCTAATTCGGTCGCTATAGTAACTTATGAGGCATGGCGACAATTGGCGTTTAGTTGATTTAGTTCCAAGAACGTATGCAGTTGTTGTCCTCCTGACAGATACTAAACTCATAATCATCTAAGACGGTAACGCCAGAGAAAATTTCGCTTATTTCAACACCCTTGGCTTCGATATCTCGGTATAGAACGCATAAATTAAATCGCTGAAAGAGATTTGTAATCAGGTTGTGATCTGGGTTGGTGGCTTTAATCGCATCAATCGCACTAGCGGTCAGAACTATGGTGTCACCATTTTGGGTGTGTGCGAGTTCAGTGCGTCCGAGGGGTAAATGATCAAATGTGTGTAGCATGATAGGAGTCCTTTTATCCATCAATAAGTTACTTTATATATACCTTGTAACCTTTTAATATGCAATAAATTTCTTGTTTTTTAACCAGAAATTGTGGGATTGTTTAAATATGATTAGTGAAAGGGCTCTTCGTTGCGTTGGTCACGTGCTAAGAGGGTTTTTACAGCATGACTCGGTGCAGTATTCTGGTAGAGAATATGGTAGATTTGTTCGGTGATGGGCATGTCTATTTTTAAGCGCTGGGACAGGTGATAAATTTGTTCGGTTGCAGCAATACCCTCAATTTCTTGGTTTATCTCAGTAATTAATTCGTGTGTTTTTTTACCTTGACCCAGTCCAATACCAAAGCGGCGGTTTCTGGATTGATTGTCTGTGCAAGTCAGTATCAGGTCGCCAAGTCCGGCTAGTCCCATGAATGTTTCTTGCCGCCCCCCTAAATGTTGACCCAGTCGAATGATTTCCGCTAATCCACGGGTGATCAGTGCTGAACGGGTATTAGCGTTATAACCCAATCCATCA
Source organism: Methylococcaceae bacterium (assembly GCA_012965425.1). Taxonomy (GTDB): domain Bacteria; phylum Pseudomonadota; class Gammaproteobacteria; order Methylococcales; family Methylomonadaceae; genus OPU3-GD-OMZ. The sequence goes on along the minus strand of DTSI01000088.1, from coordinate 9,152 downwards.
GCTATGCCAGCGGCAATGGCTAAGACATTCTTGGTTGCCCCCCCTATTTGTGTGCCGATGATATCAGTGCTGGTATAGGTTCTAAAGTGAGCGCTGTGGAAGATGTTAGCAAGTTCAGTCGCGCAGTGGGGCTGTTGTGAGGCAATAGAAATTGCTGACGGTAATCCTTGAGCGACTTCCATGGCAAAAGTAGGGCCTGAAAGGATTGCCATCGGTGGCTTCTCACCCAGTTGCGAGATGACTGACTGGTGTAAAAAAGAGCCGTCCTCATGGTTGAGTCCTTTGGTCGCCCACGCGATAGTCGTATTTGGGTTGAGATCAGCTTTGATGTTGATGAGCGTCGTGGCAAAGGCATGGCTTGGGACCACGATTAGGACAATTTTACTAAATTGTACAGCTGTTTTAAGATTGTCTGTGATGGTTAAATTATCCGGGAGTGTGATTCCCGGTAAATAACGAGAATTTGTTCGCTCTTGTTGTAAGGCCCTTATGTGGTTTGTATTGTGACCCCAGATAATAACGTCGTGATGATTGCGGGCAGCTTGAATAGCTAAGGCCGTTCCCCATGAACCAGCCCCTAAAATACAAATGCGTTGTCTATCCATTTAAGGGTTAGTTAACGGTATTGGATGCAGATTGCTGTTGAACGTGTTGCGCATACACAGCATCAAAATTGACCGGCGTAAGCAGGAGTTGTGGAAATCCACCTTTTGAAACCAGATTTGAAATGGCTTCTCGGGCATAAGGAAAAAGTGCGCTAGGAGAATAACTGCCCAGTAAAGGGCCGCGTTCAGCATCCGTGAAACCTTTAAGTGTAAAAATACCGGCTTGCACAACCTCAGCAAGGTAGGCTACTTGGGCGCCAATCTTTACCGTAACCGTAACCGTAATAGCAACTTCAAAGACATCATCATCAATGGGTTCAACGTGTGTCCCTAAGTTAAAATCGACCTCCGGTTGCCATTTTTGGGTAAAAATTTCAGGTGAATTGGGTGTTTCAAAGGAAACGTCCTTGCAGAAAATTTTTTGTATGGAAAATTTTTTCTCTTCTTGGTCGGCCATATTGCTTATGTCGTAATTGCTGAGTGAGGAGTTTAGCTTTTGGTTTTGCTGGTAGGGAGTTTTTGTTCGTCCCATGCTTTGAGTCCGCCAATTAGATTAATTACTTGATGGAAACCTAATTTATGGAGTTTTTTGCACGCTTGTGCAGATTGCGCGCCGGTTTGACAAAAAACCAGTAATGATTTTTCTTTAAATGGTTCTAACTGGCCTAGATTAGTCTCAAGTTTAGCAAGTGGAATGTTCATGGCATTTTCTATGTGTTCTTTTTTATGGTCAGCCGTCTGGCTAACATCAAGAATAGTCGTTTCTATGTCATTCATGTGCATGACGGCAGCAATCGGTGTAAGGGATTGAAACCGTTTAAAAACATTATCTAGTAGTTCTTGAATAACTAGATAGAGGACAACGACAAAGGCAATAAATAACATCCAGTGATTGCCGATAAATTCAATAACGCGTTCCATATAAAAAACCTAATGTAAAATATTTTTAAAAAATCACAACGGTGTTGTGAAGCTAAATAACGAGAATAATTCAGTATTTTAACAATAAAAAACAGTGGTTGTGATTTTATCTGTTAATTAAAGAGTAATTTACGATCGCTGGTATTTTTTAATCATTTTTACAAAAGCAAGAGAATGAAGATAAGTCGATTTTACCCGCCGTGGAAAAAGGCTGGCAGGGGGGCTACTTTAAAAATGACAACACAGTGATTTTGGACGCTGATCTTTGTTATTTAACACTCCGCTAGCAACGGATATGGGCTTACTATCGGTTTGAGCACGGTCGTTAGGGGTAAAGGCGTTAGTTTTAAATCGGGTTGGCGAAATGCCGTATTAAAACTTGACCCGCTCAGGTAAAATAGAGGTAAAAAATTGTCCCAATGACCGTTATGACTTTATGGTTTGGGGGGTTAGTGTTTTTTATTGTAGATTATTTATAAAGAGGAATTTTATTATGTCAAGTACCCCAAAGCCTGTTGCGTTAATCATTTTAGATGGATTTGGTCATCGTGAAGAACAAAGTCCGGATAACGCTATTGCACAGGCCAATATGCCGTGTTGGGATTACTTAAAGAAGACCTATTCTTCTACCCTACTCGAGTGTTCAGGTGAGAAAGTAGGGTTGCCTGCAGGACAAATGGGTAATTCCGAAGTGGGTCACGTGCATATTGGTTCGGGTCAATTTGTACCTCAAAATTTTCTTAAAGTAGATATTGAAATAGAAAATGGTAATTTTTTTGAAAATCAGGCGTTAAATGGTTCCGTAGATCATGCCTTGGAAAATGATTCTGCATTACATGTCATGGGGTTGTTGTCGCCGGGCGGGGTTCACAGTCATGAACGCCAGATTTACGCGATGATAGAGCTAGCAAAACGTAAAGGGTTGAAAAAAGTTTTTGTGCATGCGTTTTTAGATGGACGTGATGTGCCGCCCAAAAGTGCAGATGTTTCGCTTAAAGGGCTGCAGGATAAAATCGATGTGTTGGGGGTCGGGCATATCGCCAGTGTGATTGGCCGTTTTTATGTTATGGATCGGGATAACAATTGGGAGCGGGTTGAAAAGGCACATCAATTATTAGTACAAGGGCAGGCTGAATTTTCGGTTGAAACCGCTGAGCAAGCTATCAATGACGCCTATGCGCGTGGTGAAACCGATGAGTTTGTTCAGGCAACAAGCGTGCTGGATCAGGCTGGAGACGCGGTCAAATTTAATGATAATGACGCGGTTGTTTTTATGAATTTTAGAGCGGATAGAGCGAGAGAAATCGTACGGTCTTTTGCGCCTGATTTTTCAGAGTTTGACCGACAAGGAACGCCGCCACGTCTGTTTTTAACCACGTTGGTTGAGTACCATAAAGATTTTGAGTTTCCCGTTGCTTATCGTTCACCGAAAATCGTTAATGGATTTGGTGAGGTGTTGGCCAATAAAGGGTTGAAACAACTTCGGTTAGCAGAAACTGAAAAATATGCGCACGTGACTTTCTTTTTTAACGGCGGGGTAGAGCAGCCGCATGAGGGAGAAGACAGGATGTTGATCCCTTCGCCAAAAGTTAAAACCTATGATTTGCAGCCTGAAATGAGTGCAGAGGAAGTGACTGATCGGTTGGTTGAGGCGATTGAAGGCGATTACTATGATGCCATTGTTTGTAATTATGCTAATTGTGACATGGTGGGGCATACCGGTAATCTTGAGGCGTCTATTAAGGCGGTCGAAATGATTGACCGTTGTTTGGAACGTGTTTATACCGCGCTTAAAGGTGTCGGCGGTGAAATGTTGATTACTGCTGATCATGGCAATATTGAGAAATTGTTTGATGTAGGCACACAGCAATCGCATACCGCACATACCAGTAATTTGGTCCCATTGGTTTATGTCGGTGCAGATAAAGCCTTGTCGGCAGAGGGTTCTTTAACGGATTTAGCGCCAACATTGTTAACGATGATGGATATAGAAAAACCAGAAGAAATGACAGGGTCGTCATTGTTGTAGTGTGTTTTTTCGTTATAGAGGAAGGGCGTTAGGGTTTTTACTGTTAGTTCTGAGTCAAGGCAGTGCGGCTAATGTGGCTGAAAAAAGTCAACAATTATTAGCCGTTCAATCCAGCATTAGAATATTAGATCATCGTGTTAATGAGATCAGTGTTGAAAAACAAGGCTTGATTAATCGGTTAGCCATGCTTGAAAAAAGCATGGGTCACAGTGCGGCGCGATTAAAACAGTTAAAAAAACAAGTATCTCAAAGCAAGCAAACGGTACTCCGGTTAGGCGTTGAAATTCAGTCGTTATTACGTTTATTGGTTGTGCAGCGTGAACGTTTACAAGAGCAGATCAATGCCGCTTATATTCTTGGCAAGCGGAGTCGTTTGAAACTGATCCTTAATCAGGAAGACCCTGCTCGAACGAGTCGGATGATGGTTTATTACGGCTACCTTAATCAGGCACGGGTCGCAAAGTTACAAGCGGTTAAGGCCAGCCTTGAAAAACTTAAAACGTTGCGGATTCTGGAAAAAACACATTCTGAAGCGTTCCAGTCACTTGTGGTCGAGCAAACCAAAGAGCGTGAACTCCTTGAAAAAAACCTCAGCCAGCGCCAACAGCTACTTATGTCACTGGTGTCTGACGAACAAGATCAACTGAAGGCATTAGCGCTATTGAAAGCGGATGAAAAGCGCTTGCAGCAATTGTTTTCAGAGTTTCAGGAGTCTATGGACGACTTTCCTTACGAGTTGAATATCGCCCAGGAGTTTAGTGAGCAGCGAGGGCATTTGGGGTGGCCGGTGTCAGGGCCGGTTATCAACACATTTGGTGCGCGCCGTTCGGCCGGTCGATGGGACGGTATTGTTATCCGTGCGGAAGAAGGCGTTGAGGTCAAAAGCGTTTCCCGGGGGCGCGTTGTTTTTTCTGATTGGTTAAGAGGCTATGGGCTAATGATTATTGTCGATCATGGCAAAGATTTTATGACCCTTTATGCTTTTAATCAGAGCTTGTATAAAGACGTAGGTGATTGGGTCGACGTGGGCGATGTGATTGCCACCGTTGGGAAAAGTGGCGGTCGAAATACCGCAGCACTTTACTTTGGCATTCGAGATCAAGGGAAGGCTTTAAATCCTGAACAGTGGTTGCAATAATCGATGGTAATAACGGGCATTTTTTCTTTTATCTCTGTCTATATTGGCTGTTGACTGCATTCAGTGAGTAAGCATTATCGTAGCTTGGCAGTTTATGAATCGTTGAAGAAAGAGAGCAGGAAAAAATAACCCATTCAAAATGTGGGCTATTGACGCGCGACAACCCGTCACCAAGCCTTTTTTTAGGGCATCCAACCTAAAAAATATCACCCAACAAGGCCGCTAAAGGCCTAATAAAAAAAACCGTCAAGAACCTGTTGGTCAGCAATGATCGACGAGATAATCTAAAACACTTTTCGTGCAAATGGGTTATCAATACTCTCTCGGATAACGCAATAGTGAGGGTTTTATCGTGTACGTCAATAAAACGCCTGCTGAAGTGATGGGCCGCTTTTGCAGGCGATTTCTCTCAAAGTTCTAACTCCTCAGCAAGACCCTTATCTATCCACTACACTGATGTCCGCTCAAACAATGGAGACTTAGAATAGCTAAGCTCTTCACTTGAATAGGTCGAGATAAAAGCAATGTTTTCTTATTTGTTCACAAATCATGACTCCTGTTATTTATGGCTTCGTGATTCAATTTTATGATGACGTTAATAAAATCCTGACAACAATAAGGGGTGTTTAATCCTGTTAAACCTTGAGATGAGAATGCTGAAGGTCAGTGACTGTTGTCGTTGATGGGTATTTTTTCTAATACGCTTGAATTCCCAATATGTAACTCAATATGCAGTTGTTTTGCAAAGTAAGATGCAAATAAGTCGTTTCTCAAGACAGTAATAAAGTAAATCCCTTGTTTATTCAAGGGCTTGTGTGTTTTTAGCTTTATTTTTTGTCAGGCACAAAATATGCAGTGTTAATCATAGAGATAACATGTAGGAGCTTGAAATGGCGACAGCACCTGAAGATAAAATTGTTGGGACCGAGACTGACGATATATTAATAGGGTCAGCCATAGCCGATGATATTAAAGGTTATGACGGTAATGATGTTATTACCGGCCTTGATAATGATGATTTGATTGATGCCGGGGGTGGGGATAATCAAGTCTTTGGTAATGCGGGTAATGACCTTATCCGTTCAGACGACGGTAATGATTTACTCTACGGCGATACAGCAGCGCTTGACCAGGCCGATAGCCCCGGTGTGTTGTACGGAACGCCGTATGAAGGTGGACCGGTAGAGCAGAATGTTCTGGTTGATAGTGAGCTTTTTCTAGCCCAACAAGAAATTTATGCGCAAGGGGCTTATAACGATTTAGTATTTGCCGGTGCAGGGGTTGATGTCATCTATGGTGGCTGGGGGGATGATCGCTTACACGGCGAAACCGGGACTGATCTTATCCGCGGTGGCGATGGTAATGATGTGCTCAATGGCGGTGCGGATGATGATTCACTTTATGGCGATAAGGGTGATGATCATTTGATCGGTGGCACGGGAAATGATCATCTTTTCGGCTCGGTAGGCAGTGACCGTTTGGTTGGCGGGGAAGGGAATGACGTTATTTATGGCGATGAAGACGATGATTTAATCAGTGGTGGTGCCGGGGTTGATGTCATCTATGGCGGTTCTGGCAATGATAATGTTTTTGGCGGCACCGAGAATGATGAGATTTACGGTGGAGAAGGCGACGATCAGCTCCGGGGTGAAGGCGGAGATAACCTTATCTATGGCGGTGACGGAAATGATACCGTCGTGGGCGGTGAAGGCCAAGATGAATTGCGCGGCAATGCCGGTAATGATTATCTGGTTGGCGGCGATGATCATGACACCTTATTAGGCGGCGATGGAGCCGACCAACTCGACGGCGGGAGCGGTGATGATGTTTTGGCCGGCGGCTTGATGAACGATAAGTTATTTGGCCGTACCGGTAACGATCAACTCAGCGGCGATGAAGGAAACGATAAACTCTACGGTCAAAATGTCGCCGACCAATTATGGGGCGATGCCGGTAATGATTATCTGGTTGGCGGCGCTGATAACGATATTTTACTGGGGGGTGTGGGAGATGACCGCTTAGTCGGGGAAGCCGGTGCCGATACCTTTAAAATGGATGGCTTAGGCCATGATACGATTTTAGATTTTCAGGCAGGTGAAGATACGATCGATTTATCGAGCCTTTTAGTCCGGCTTCCTTTTACGGCACCCACAGCAAACGTTGTGGCAACGGCCCGCCGAGGCGGGGGTTGCCGTGGAAGGTGAATTTCAGGTCAATACTTATACCACTAATAATCAATCCGGTCCCAGCACCACAGCGCTTAATGATGGCGGCTTTGTGGTGACCTGGACGTCTGTTTACCAGGACGGTTCAGGGCCTGGTATTTATGGCCAGCGTTTTGATAGCGCAGGGGCTACTGTGGGGGGTGAATTTAAGGTCAATAGTTTTACCTGGAGTTCTCAATTCGACTCCAGCACCACAGCACTTAATGATGGCGGCTTTGTGGTGACCTGGACATCGGAGGATGGGGGGTACGACATCTATGGTCAGCGCTATGATAGCGCAGGGGTTGCCGTCGGGGGAGAATTTAAGGTCAATAGCACTACCGATAATCATCAAGTTTATTCTAGCGCCACGGCGTTGGCTGATGGCGGCTTTGTGGTGACTTGGGACTCTTGGGGTGGTCAGGACGGCTCAGGGAACGGCATCTATGGTCAGCGTTATGATAGCGCAGGGGTTGCCGTGGGAAGTGAATTTCAGGTCAATAGCTATACCGATAATAATCAAGAGTATTCCAGTACTACGGGCCTCAATGATGGTGGCTTTGTAGTGACTTGGAGCTCTCATGGTCAGGACGGCTCGGATTGGGCGGATTGGGGCATTTATGGTCAGCGTTTTGATAGTGAAGGCGTTGCCGTAGGCGCTGAATTTCAGGTCAATACCTTTACCGATAATCTTCAATACGGTTCAAGTATTACGGGCCTTAATGAGGGCGGTTTTGTGGTGACCTGGGATTCTGTTGGTCAGGACGGCTCACATTCAGGCATCTATGGTCAGCGCTTTGATAGCGAAGGGGTTAGAGTAGGCGCTGAATTTCAGGTCAATACAATTACCATTGGTTCTCAAGCGGAATCCAGCACCACGGCGCTCAATGATGGCGGCTTTGTGGTGATCTGGACTTCTTACTTACAGGACGGCTCAAGCACCGACATCTACGGTCAGCGCTTTGATAGCGAAGGCATTGCTGTGGGGAGTGAATTTCAGGTCAATACCTATACCACTGGTATTCAATCCAAACCCAGCACCACAGCGTTGTCTGATGGCGGCTTTGTGGTGACGTGGGAGTCTTCTGATAGCCAAGATGGCTCAAGTTATGGCGTCTATGCCCATCGCTATGATAGCGATGGGCAGACAGCCGATCAAACTATTAACGGAGCTACTGGCAACGATATTTTAAGAGGAGGAAGCGGCGCTGATACCCTTAATGGAGGGGCAGACAATGACAAGCTCTTCGGAGAAGGAGGCGATGATAGATTATACGGTGGTTCCGGTGATGATGAATTAGATGGGGGCAGTGGCGCTGATATGTTAAATGGGGAGAGCGGCGAAGATATATTAAGAGGCGGAGAAGGGAATGACGTGCTTTTTGGGTTAGCAGGAAATGACCAGCTGTTTGGAGCGGAAGATAACGACAAGTTGTATGGTGGTTCGGGCAATGATGAGTTAGATGGTGGCGATGGTGATGATAGGTTAAATGGCGGGAATAATCAGGATATTTTAAAAGGAGGTTTAGGCGATGATTTTCTTTTGGGGGAAATCGGTGATGACCAGCTTTTCGGAGAAGGAGGGGACGACAGTTTGTACGGTGGTTCCGGTGATGATGAATTAGATGGGGGTGGTGGCGCTGATATGTTAAATGGGGAGAGCGGCGCAGATATATTAAGAGGTGGAGAAGGGAATGACGTGCTTTTTGGGTTAGCAGGAAATGACCAACTGTTCGGAGCGGAAGATAACGACAAGTTGTATGGTGGTTCGGGCAATGATGAGTTAGATGGTGGCGATGGTGATGATAGGTT
>DTSI01000088.1:0-433 GCA_012965425.1 Methylococcaceae bacterium | reverse complement strand
CAATTTTCTATTGGGTGAAATTGATAATGATAAACTCTTTGGGGGTGAGGGCAATGATAGATTATATGGTGGCCAGGGTGATGATGAATTAGATGGGGGTGGTGGTGCTGATATGTTAAATGGGGAGAGCGGCGCAGATATATTAAGAGGCGGAGAAGGGAATGACGTGCTTTTTGGAAGAATAGGGGATGATCAGTTATTTGGAGGGGAAGGCAGTGATGAGCTTTACGGGGGCTCGGGTAAGGATCTGCTTGATGGAGGAGGGGGTAATGATAAATTATACGGTGGAATAGATATAGATGTTTTACTCGGAGGCGGTGGTTCTGATGAATTATTCGGAGAGTGGGGCGCGGACCTATTAAAAGGTGGAGAAGGTAATGATAGGATTTTTGGTCAATCAGAAGATGATAGCCTTTTTGGACAAGGAGGGGAT
>DTSI01000087.1:6836-28384 GCA_012965425.1 Methylococcaceae bacterium | reverse complement strand
AGCGATTAAACATTTATAACTATGATAATTAATGAAGTGTTTTCTGTAAAAAAAACTATTGTAGGCTCAAGGTACCAAGAAAATTAAAATCTATATGTCATTAAGAGACCTATGCCATGCTTTTAACGACTCTGACCAAAGTTTTAGCAATATTGTCATGGTTATAACCCCCACCGCCCATCGCCAACCATCTACCCGTACACATTTCATCGGCTAATTTACAGAGCCTTTGGGTTGCATAAGCATGCGCTTGTTCACTGTATGCTAGGGTTGTAATGGGGTCTCCCTGTATACTGTCTGCACCACACTGTAAGAGAATGAAATCAGCGCCCTGTGCTATCAAGAACTGCTCTGCTTGTTCAAAGGCGTTTAATAAATCATCATCATTTGAGTAAGATGCCATAGGAATATTAAGTTTGCATCCTTTTGCAGGTCCTTGTCCCGTTTCTGATTCTGAACCGGTTCCAGGGTATAGAAAACGGCCATCTTCGTGTAATAAGTCTACAAAACTATAAAATACCCCATCGCCATGGTGTGCATCAATATCTACATAAGCAATACGCTGGATATTATGTTGTGCACTTAAATATTTAATAGCGATACCGCAATTATTTAATACACAAAAACCTGCAGCAATGTGGCGACGTGGATGATGCAAACCTGCGATAGGAATAAAGGCATGTTTATATTCATTATTAACAATAATGATCTATTGCATCACAGAACGAACCTGCAACCGTTGAGGCTGCTTCATACATTCCGATAAAGCAGGAGTATCTCCCTGATCCAAATAACCTAGACCGAACTTAGATTGTTGTTTAATCTGCTCAACATAGTCGTGTGTATGAAACAATTCCATGATGCTCTGATCAACGGATTGTGGTTGTCGTACAGCGACGTTTATTGTAGGGATTGTTGATAAAACGCCTGTTCAAAGACATGATGGCAAAGAAGACCAAAAGGGTGGTCGTTACCAAACCCATAAGCAGCTAATGCATCGCCTAACTAAACACAGCACAAGTATTGTTGGCTCATAGGACACAGATGCGCTATTTTGTAAAAAATTAAGAGTGATTAGATGATTTAATTAATTCGAGTTTTACGTTGATAACAGCCTTTCTTCAAGCTGGTAAAATAACGTTCGATAAAAGGATGATTGATCGCTTCATGATTTCTACTCAGCATCAGATTACGCTCGGCAACATAGGTTTGGTGAATTCCATTATTGACTAAAACGTGGTACCAAGGTTGATCCTTGGGTGGGAGGCTACGAGCCATTTCATCATACCATTTATCGTTGCCTAAAAACTTGTAGTCAACATCAATAATAACTCCGCGATAATCAAATAGCTTGTGGTGGACGATTTGTCCAATAAAAAATTTAACTTCACCCATATACAAACTCATCAAAAACAAAACAGTAATATACAAGCTTAAATGATCTTATAAATTTAACCAAGAGGGTGTGCTTTATTTATCTTTATAAAACCTTGTATTTACTTCAATAACCCCGGTAGTTTCCGGCTGATGAAGTCGTTTTTGGAGGCATAGCTGGTACGCTATGGGTGAAGAAGGGAACAATGCTTGAAAGCTAAATTAGCACCTCAAAAAGGTAAAAATATTTGATTTGTACATTATGAACAACTATTTGAGTTATTACTTGATGTAATGACGTTATGATTTCAAAAAAGCATACTAATCCATTTAAATTATCCACGCATAATATAAAAGGAAAGACGCGATACTTAAATTAAGCTAATTTAACGCTAACTTGATAATTTATTCTGATAAAGGTGCACCAGATTCTTTGAATTAAGGCACAATGAACAAGCTATGATTTTTCTAAAAAAGCACGACATTATTGTTTACAGTTTTCAAAGAGATTGCAGTCAGATAATTTTTTCCAAAATAGTTAGAACGTTCATTGTACCAATCGTTACCTTAATTAATTTATGAACAAACAACAAACAGGATTTCCATTAGAGCGCGTACCTGAGATTCAATCCAGAACGATTGATTTTAAATTATTGGAACGTATTCCTTTAACCTTGGCAGGCGTTACTTGGCCGCTAAAATTATCAGACCCTATGGGGGATGAAAAGAAAATGGTTTTATTGGACGTTGAAACCACTGGACTTAATATTCAAGAAGAAGCTATTACCGAGTTAGGAATGGTCGCTGTGTCATATAGTCCTTCGGCAGGCAGAATTAGTACTATTGATGGCGTTATTAGTTTATATGACGATCCGGGCAAGCCTATTCCTGAAGAAATTACGCAACTAACCGGGATTACCGACACCATGGTTAAAGGGCAAAAAATAGATGAGGCCGTAGTCATACAATGGTTGCAAGATGCCTCATTAATTGTCGCGCACAATGCTTGGTTTGACCGGCAGATGTTTGAAAAACGCTTCCCACAGCAAAGTACTTATGCGTGGGCCTGTTCATTTAAGGGAGTGGATTGGAAAGCGTTAGGGTTTAAAAGTCTGGCGCTTGATTATTTATTGTTACGGTTGGGCTGGTTTTATGAAGGACACCGGGCCTCAATCGATTGTCTGGCAATGGCTTGGTTATTTCATTTATTGCCGCAGGCTTTTGAAAGTTTACTGGTAGATGCAGATAAGCGTACGGTACGGGTACAGGCAATGGGCGCGCCTTTTGCAGTTAAAGATACCCTGAGAGAGCGTCAATATCGTTGGCACAATGGTGACAAAGGCCCCGTTAAACATTGGTGGCGTGATGTCTCAGAAGAAGAACTGGAGGATGAGAAATGTTTTCTGGATGGTTTGTATCAACAGGGATCACTTCGAGCTCAATATGTCTATCTTGATGCCAGCAACCGCTTTAAAGGTAACTAATGTTTAATTAAAGTTAATTTTCTATGCACTGTTTCATCAATAGAATGAACTAAGTAAATTTAAAAAAACCATGCTCTTTTCATAAGTTTTAATCTTTTTTATCATCACTATTCAGCCTGCTTTAAATGAACGACGAACAACAATTGCACACTGAACAAAAACGCATGGGAGCAGTCATGCTAACGGTCATGTGGGTTCTTTTTTTGATTATTCTTATGTTTTTTTTTAATGGTTTTCTTAAAAAACAATACAACCCTAATCAGGTTACTAATGTTTATACTGATTCGGATAATTTTAAGGAAGTACGTCTACAAAGAAATCGTGACGGTCATTATTTAAGCTCAGGTACAATTAATAATACAACGGTTATCTTTTTGTTAGATACCGGCGCCACCAATGTTGTTATTCCTTTTCATATCGCTAAAAAAATTGGTTTAAAAACAGGGCAGAGAACTCATTCAGTGACTGCTAATGGTACTGTTTACACGTACGCGACACGTCTGGATCGTATTTCCATCGGAACCATTGAAATACACGATGTAGGGGCCTCAATAAACCCCAATACCTATGAAGATGTTATTTTGCTGGGGATGACTTTTTTAAAACACCTGGAATTTACACAACGTGGTAATACTCTCACACTAAAACAATATGTTGAATGATTAGGCTACACATGACGTATTTATCACGTCTTCTTGATGGTTGAGCAAGATAATTTTAAATTGTAATTTAGGCTTGTATTTAATTAGCAGTTATAAATTGTTTAATAACATGTAGGAGTAAGTATGAAGACGTTAAAACAACCAATAAAAATAATCTTACTTTTTATGTTTACCGGCTCATTCATAGTTTCTGCTAATGAAACAAATATCCGTAAACGCATCGAAAATGTGGGTTTTTTAACGCCCGAATCGGTTGAATATAATGCACATGAAGATGTTTATTTAGTCACTAATATTAACGGTCATCCACTGGAGAAAGATAGCAATGGGTTTATTTCAAAATTAAGCCCGGATGGAAAAGTAATTGATCTTAAATGGCTTGATGGGGCAAAGCCTGGCACAACATTACATGCTCCGAAAGGTGCGTCAATCATTAATAATTTACTTTATGTGACCGATATTAATCAGGTGCATATCTTTAGTCTCCCCGATGGGCAGCAAAAAAAATCGATAACAATTGTCGGCAGTACTTTCTTAAATGGTATTACCCCGGGTCAGGGCGATTCTGTTTATGTGACCGACAGTGGTTTAAATGCGGCGTTCAAACCAACAGGGACTGATGCTATTTATAAAGTTTGGAGTAATGGCCGGTATGAATTGGTAGTACAGGATGCAAAAATGGGTGCGCCTAATGGACTATGGGATAATGGCAATGGATTACAAGTAGTGACCTTCAAATCAGGACAAATGGTCCATATCACACCGTCAGGAAAACAAAAAATATTACCAACACCACCCAGTGGTGGTTTAGATGGATTAGTTAAACTCAATGATGGCCGCTTTTTATTCTCCAGTTGGGGTGGCTCGGCTATTTATGCGTTGAATGAAGATAATACGTATTCACTGTTTGCAGATGCTCTTGATGCGCCTGCTGATCTGGGTGTTGATAGTAAGCGAAACCGACTACTTATTCCCTTGTTTAAACAAAATGCGGTGGTTTTTTTACCCTTCTAAATATGTTTTGAAAAACTAGACTAAAAGCAATGAGTCAACAGGTTTTTTTAGTAACCGGCGCGACCGGTGCCATCGGTAAAGCGATTGCCAGACAATGTGCAATTGATCACAATCATACCGTAGTATTAGCTTGCCGGAATGAAGAAAAAGCTAAATCAGTCATTAATGAAATTATACAATTAACGGGTAATTTAAATGTTTTCAATGCATTAGTTGACTTAAGTAATTATCAAGAGATTTGTCAGTTAGCTGAACGTTGGTCGGGCCCCTTACATGTGCTAATTAATAACGCTGCTACTACACCGCGCAGACGTCAGGAAACCCGTGCTGGTATCGAATTACAGATGGCTACCAATGTGTTGGGTTATTTCTGGATGGTAAAAGCTTTTACTGATATTTTAAAAGACTCAGGCTCAGCACAGATTATTAATGTGGCTAGTTATTGGGCAGGTGATTTAGACTTAAATGACTTGGAATTTAATAATAGACCTTATAACAACAACATAGCTTATAGACAATCAAAACAGGCCAATCGGATGTTATCTGTTGCCTTTTCGGACAAGCTAAAAGCTTACCGAATTAATGTTAATGCCTGTCATCCAGGTGACGTGAATTCTACCTTGAGTAATAATCTGGGGTTTGGTGGTTATGAAACTCCAGATCAAGGAGCCCAAACACCTGTTTGGTTGGCAACCCGTCCCTATGAGCAACAAAGTACCGGGGGTTATTATGAACATATGCGAGCAGTACCGTGTTTATTTGGCCGTGGTCAAGAGGCAATACAGAAACTTTTCATACGTTGTGAAACCTATACCCGCAGATAGAGCAGAGAACATGTACCTTCAAATAGAGGCTATGGTTTTTGGGGCATAATGAAAAAATAGGATTAGTTAAATAGTTGTTATGAAATGACTGATCGTATTGAATTGGATTTACGAAGGTGTTTGCAGATATTGTTTGGGCATTGCTCCATTAATGTTCAGGATTTAAAATAAGAAATTAAGGCCTGTCTCACTAATTCTTCATTATCGGCTTTCAATCCGGATTGGGTTTGATCTTCTACGACTAAAAGAGCTAACTTACTAAATGTGACGGTTCTTGAGTGATTTATTAATTGTTTTTCGGTATAGCCTTCTTTTTTCATGATAGCAATAGCTCGGGTTATCCAGTCTTGGTTTTTTTTCTCACTTAGTATTTTTACTCCGATTGCGTAGGCATAGGGGTCAATTAAAAGCTCTTGATAATAAGTAATCGCTTGTAAAGAAAATAGAGCGGCCGCTTCTGAATTGCCTTTTGTTACTGCGTTTCTTATATGTGAGCAAAAAAATAACACTGAACCTGCATAATATTCATCGGAGTGTTCCCCAAATTGAGATTTAGCAATTTCTTTGGGTATGGTATAGCCATCATTTGTAGCTACTGAATTGTCTGTGGGGATATTAGCTTTTTCTAAGACTAATTGTGCGGTTGACTCCATATGCTCTAAGTGTGCTTCAAGATTGAGAAAAACTGTTTTTGAGAATACCTCTTTAATTGTGCCAGATACGGTTTCATGGGTGCTGGGGGTTGATTTTGTTTTTTGGTGAATTTGCGACCTGTTACGCGGTGATTTTATTTGAACAGCAACAGGGGTTTCTTTGACACCTGTGCTCGGTGGGTGTGGTTCTTTACAGTTTTTTTGATTCATTAGCGTGGCCCCCCAAAATAAAGAGTATTTCTGTAACCATCGTTAAAATTCATATGATGAAAAATCATTCCGTATTAGGCGTAAGATTTTTATCTGAATTAATAAGCGTATTAGTTTGATTTTAGGCCTGCATTTTGATGCTGATCAAGTGGTTAGTTGAATTTATTCCTGTTAATGTACAAGATTCATCAATTTGAAGTAGAGGTTAAGCCATCATCAGTTTCTAATCATGAACTGTTTGCTACTGTTTGTTTTGCTATCCGGTTTGTAGGGGCAAAATAGAAAACGCATAAAAGTTTAAGGTTAAAACAACGAACTTTTTTTAGTATCCTACCAATCATACTTGAAGAAGGTTAAGGTATGAATAAATTATTGTGTTTAATGTTCGTGTTATTTTCTCTCATGTCTCATGTCGGCTATGAAGAAAAAAATGGCTAAATATTTGACTGGGGATAACGCTGTCATCTTAAAATAATTTTTTTGAAGAGACGTTTTTAAATTATAAGTCAGGACCTCGACAGACCACGTTTTTGTAAAAACTGATTGTTTTTTTATTGTCTTGCAGTGGTCAGTAATTAAAAGGTAACCAGGTAATCAAATGCATAGCAGACCGTATGATTCTTTTGTAGATAATCTGGAGCATCTCGCTACAATTATTGATTTACCAGAGAGTAATATTACCCTGTATAACCATTTTTTTAATGAACCTGATTCACGCAAGTTTATGGCCACTCTACTAGATGAAATTCAATGGAAACAAGAACGAATTTCTTTATATGGTAAGACCTATGAGCTTCCAAGATTGACTGCATGGTATGGTGAGCGAAATAAGACATACCGTTACTCAGGAATTACGGTGCAATCAATACCGTGGATAGCGGTATTGGAAGAAATTAAAAGTAAGATTGAATCTGTCACAAAGGTTAAGTTTAATAGTGTGTTACTGAATAGATATCGGTCCGGTACTGATAGCGTTTCATGGCACAGTGACGATGAATGTCAACTTGGACGGCATCCGGTAATTGGGTCTGTTAGTTTTGGTCAGTCTCGGCTGTTTAAACTCAAACACAAATCAACCAAGCAAAGAAAACACCTTGAATTAATTAATGGAAGTTATTTGTTAATGAAAGGAGCGACTCAGGAAAACTGGCTGCATGCGATACCAAAAAGCAAATGTCAAGGTGAGCGAGTTAATCTTACCTTTCGGATCATCAAGTAATTTTTTTATCTGTCGTCATAGAATGTGGCTTTTAAAACTTGCCGTGGTAAAAAAATTTTAGGGTTTAATTGACGCTAAGATATTTTCTGAACTGACTAATCCACAGCGTGTGGATATATGTTGTGGGTTAATAACATATTGATTATACTCGATACACAAGGATTAAGTTGTTTTTAGCTTTATCTTAAACGTTAAAGCGAGGGAACTTTTGATTTTAAAAAAACATCTAATCCTCAACTGAAACGGGAGGCTAAGTGTGGAAAGTTTTTATTGGTTTATCATAACGATTGCATTAATTCCATTTTTGGTGGGTGGCGTTGCTGTATTGTCTTATTTTTTACAATCTTTTTGGTCACAAGGTAATAAGCGTAGTAGTCATAGTTAATCATACGCTACCAGCCATGGAGAGCGAACGCGAGGACTGGTAGGCGTAGGTAACTCTGGATAGCCGTCGTGCGTAGCGCCAGAGGGAATCTGGAATTACCTCCGAAACGGCGTAGGCATTAATTACCACGTCATTTTTGCCGATTGCTTGGGCTCGGATGCCCAAAACAAGCTTTCGCAAAAATAATGGCGCGCTTGTTATCTTTTTGTACTGAAGGGGATAGCATGCGACTCAAAAAAATAGATGTTAACGCATTTATTTCACCATGCTCTTTAGAAGATTATATGGGTGAGAAAAGGAAAAACAATCATCAAACCTAGCCCCTTTACTTGAGCAATATCAGAATACCGTTGAAAGGTTGTCAGTCCTGAGAAATTTGATATTGCGCGGTCCGAAGAAACACACCGGCTTATAAATGCAACTTGTGAACATCACTCAAAAAGTAAAGGAGTAAATCAAAATTCTTACGAGCTGGCGTTTAATAACCCTCATTCAAACCGTTAATTTTTTATTTTAAAGTTTCATTAAGGCTCTGTAATCATCATGATAGTTTGGTGGATTCGTGCTAATAGTAACGGTACTTCCATGTTGTAAAAGGATCTTTTCTACTGTTAATGGCACCTGTTTATAGGTGCATTAACTTAATGTCGGAAGCGGTCTTTTATGTCAAATTTTTACCTTTATTCAGAGTATTTGAAGCAATCAAATTTGAACTATAAGTATTGGGTTTTATCCAAATAATAAGCGCACTAGGCTGATTTATAAATATTGAGAGTTTCAATTCATAATGTGAGGTTATTATGAATGAGCAGAAATATGAAGATCAATGGTTCGAGATGGATAAGACCACTTATGATTGGTCATTGAGGGCTTTTCGTACGCTTAAAAAGATGTTGAAAGTCAATATTAAACTTCATGGTGGAAGTGACAAAATTCAGCAAGGGAGTATCTTTTTATTTAATCACTTTTCACGTATTGAAACATTTATCCCCCAGTACCTTATTCATGAAACCACCGGTGATTATTGTTGGTCGATAGCCTCAAGTGAGTTTTTTGACGATGACAGTATTTTATCAACGTATTTAAAGAAATTAGGGGTCGTACCGCATGACCACCAACGGTTATTTCCTCTCTTGGCAAAGCAGATATTACACGGCCAAAAAATCATCATTTTTCCTGAGGGCGGCATGGTTAAAGACCACCGGGTAATTGACGATTCTGGGGGCTTTCAAATGTTTGACCAAATGTCTGGCGTTATTCGTAAACAACATACCGGTGCTGCGGTTCTGGCTCAAGGCATTGAAGCGTTTAAAGCGACCGTTAGAAATGCCTACCGGAAAAAGAACGTCAGTAAATTAAGGTATTGGCAAGAAACATTAGAGTTTGAAAATCTGGATGCGTTACTCATGTCAGTTGCCAAGCCAACATTAATAGTCCCTTCAAACATAACTTTTTATCCGATTCGGTCATCTGATAACGTATTGTTAAAAGCGGTTGAGTTTATTGCGGGTGGATTAACGCTAAAACAAACAGAGGAGTTATTAGTAGAAGGTAATATTATTTCCAGAGATACTGATATGGATGTCACCATGGGTCAAATGGTTGACCCTTATCGGGTTTGGCACCCATGGAATCACAGTTTATTGGAATTGGTTGCTTCTGAATTTAATTCACTTGACGAGGTGTTTGCACTTCATCAAAAACCTAAGTATTTCAAACAGAAAGTATTAGGCCAGTATTTTAGAAAAAATGCTAAGGCAACGCGCAATCAGTATATGAAAATAATATATGCCAATGTGACTATTAATTTAAGTCATTTAGCTGCGACACTGATTATTTCTTGTTATCAGAAAGGTCAATTTGAAGTTAACAAGGAACAATTCTATAAGGCCTTATATCTGAGCATTAAAGCACTACAGAAACACGACAATTTACGCTTACATGCCAGCTTACTGAATACCGAAGAATATCAACAATTACTCAGCGGAAAAAACGTGAGATTACTGCATTTCTTTGCAGTTGCAAAAAAACAGAACTTAATAGAAGAAGATAATACAAATTATTTTTTAAAGGAAAAATTAAATGACTCACATGATTTTTTAACTATCCGAATGGAGAACCTGATAGCCGTTTATCAAAATGAGGTCGCACCGGTTGCACTGGTTGGCAAAGCAATCAGACAAGCATTTAAAGATGCGGCAAAGATTTCTAATAAGCAATTAGCATTGGCTTTATTTGATGATCACTGTGTCTCCCGGCAATGGGATAAGAATTATTTTTCAAAGCCTAAATTTGATGATATTAATCAATATGAAAACATCAAGGTGGATGCCAGTCCTTTTTTACTGATGCCTAAGCATAACAACGGTTGTGGTATTTTATTAGTTCATGGTTTATTGGCTTCACCGGCGGAAGTACGTGGTTTAGGTGAGCAGTTTTATAAACAAGGCTATACGGTTTTAGGTGTTTGTATTAAAGGTCATGGAACGTCACCTCATGATTTAAGAACGCGAACGGCTGAAGATTGGTATCACTCAATTACGCAAGCGTATGAGATTTTAGAACATTTAGTCAATCAAATTGTATTAATTGGTTTCTCAACGGGAGGCGCTTTGGCACTCAAAATGGCAGCTGAACATAAACCACATATTATTGCTGTAGTCGCCGTTTCTGTACCGATTCACTTTGTAAATTCTGAGATGATGCTAGCCTCTTTATTACACGGAACTAATCAGTTAGTGAGCTGGGTTTCAAGTCATGAGGGGGTTAAACCTTTTTTACATAATGATCCCGAGAATATTTCGGTTAACTATTGTTCCATCCCCGTTCGTAGTTTGTATGAATTGAGGCGCTTGATTCATGAGTTATTAATATTGCTTTCGAAAATAAATATTCCAGTTTTACTAATCTATTCTAAAAATGACCCTATTGTTGCTATAAAAAGTGCAGATATTATTTTAAATAAATTAATAACCGACGAGAAGGCGTTACATATCATTCATGCGGACCATCACGGGATTTTGTTTAAAAACACCGAAAATATTTGGCAACGGATTGAAGATTTTGTCAGTGATGCTTGGGTTTATAAAGACAGCCATAATTCAGGAAAAATAACAATGTTGAATGAATTGAAGAAGGTAGTGTAATGGCTAAGCCGTGGTTAGCACACTACCCAAGCGGGGTTCCGGAATTTATTAACCCTCTGGAATATACTTCGTTGGTAGATTTTTTTGAGCAAATAACCCAACAATATAAAGACCATACCGCATTCTCTCATATGGGTTTGAACCTTGATTATTCTGATCTTGAAAAGAACAGCCGTTATTTTGCCCGTTATTTATTGTCATTGAACTTAGCAAAGCACTCGCGAGTTGCAATTATACTGCCTAATTGCCTGCAATACCCTGTAGTGTTGTTTGGAATTCTCCGAGCAGGGCACATTGTCGTAAATACGAATCCCCTCTATAGTGCAAGAGAATTAAAAAATCAGTTGAATGATTCCGGCGCAACGGTCGTTGTTTTATTCGAGAGTGTAGGATATCTATTTGAACGTATTGTTTCACAGACATCGGTAAAACATATTGTCATTACAAAAATGGGTGATTTTTTTTCTTGGCCTAAATCAGGGGTCATTAATTTAACCCTTAAATATATCAAAAAGAAAGTCCCGGAATTTAATTTACCAACAGCCGTTTATTTAAATGACACACTGGTTTCAGGGAAACAACGTTTATTTGATATGCCGAAAATTGATTTAAACGATATTGCATTTTTACAATACACGGGGGGGACAACGGGGGTCTCAAAAGGCGCTATGCTCAGCCATGCAAATATGCTGAGTAATCTTGAGCAGATTGACATTTGGATCACTCAGAAAAACAAGGCTGAAAAGGAATTAATTGCCGGTAGTGAAATCGTTATTACGGCATTGCCGCTTTATCATATTTTTGCATTAACCGCGAATTTACTGTGTTTTATGAAATTAGGTGCTGAGAATATTTTAATCAGTGACCCACGGGATATCTCTTTCTTTATTAAGGCAATCAAGGCGAAAAAATTTACCTGTATTACCGGCGTTAATACCTTGTTCGATTCGCTTTTACAGGCACCTGGTTTTAAGAAAATTGATTTTTCGACTTTAAAATTAAGTGTCGCTGGAGGAATGGCCACACGGGAACATATAGCACGGCAATGGAAAAAACACACAGGTTGTATATTAGTCGAATCCTATGGGCTTACCGAAGCATCACCTGCGGTGACCATTAACCCATTAAATGGGCCTGACTTTTCAAACAGTATTGGTCAGCCATTGCCTTCTACCGAATGTGAGATTCGTGACGAAAATAACCAGCTTGTCCCGGTCGGTGAAAAAGGTGAATTATATATCCGTGGTCCACAAGTTATGGCTGGATTTTGGCAGCATTCTGATGAAACTCAATTGGTACTGTCTGAACATGGCTGGTTGAAGACCGGCGATATTGCAAAATTTGATACCCGAGGTTTTTTATATTTAGTCGATCGTTTAAAAGATATGATTTTAGTTTCTGGTTTTAATGTTTACCCGAATGAAATTGAATCGGTGGTATGTGCGCACCCACAAGTGAGTGAATGTGGTGCAATAGGAATACCGGATCAACATTCTGGTGAAGCCGTTAAGATTTTTGTCGTTAGGAATGACCCTTCATTAGATAAAGCACAGCTAATAAGTTATTGTCAGGACCATTTAACTGATTATAAGTTACCCCGAGCTATTGAATTTAAATCATCGTTGCCGAAAACTGCTGTCGGGAAAATTTTACGTCGCAGCCTGAGCCATTACTAAAAGGAGAAACACGCATGAATAAAGCAATTATTGCGGGCTACTGTAGATCACCTTTTACACCAGCATCCAAAGGCCAATTGGCGATTATCAGACCGGATGACCTGATTGCACAAGTGGTCATGGGATTAGTCGATAAGACCGCTGTGAATGTGGATGATATTGAAGACTTGATTTTAGGGTGTGCTTTTCCTGAGGGCGAGCAGGGACTTAATTTAGGGCGTATTGTTGTGCATTTGGCTAAATTACCGCATTCCGTCGCGGGGATGACAATTAATCGTTTCTGTGGCTCTTCAATGCAAGCAATCCATATTGCTGCAGGGGCTATTGAAATGAATGCAGGCGAGTTATTTATTTGTGCCGGTGTCGAATCGATGACCCGCATTCCGATGGGCGGCTATAATAGTCTACCTAACCCCGGCCTTTATGACCGTTACCCTGAAGCTTATATAAGCATGGGCGAAACAGCTGAAAATTTAGCGACGGAGTATCAGATACCACGTCAGACTCAAGAACAATTTGCCGTAGAAAGTCATGCGAAAGCAACTATTGCGCAACAAAAAGGATTTTTTCAAGATGAAATAATTCCCATTGTAACAACGTCACAGGCAAGGCGTATTAATCAGGACGGTTGTATTCGCGCTGATACCACCGAAAGTATATTGTCCGAATTACCATTAGCTTTTGTTAAAAGTGGGAGTGTTACGGCAGGGACTGCTTCTCCTTTAACCGATGGCGCTGCGGCCGTACTGGTTTGCAGTGAACAGTATGCGGATCAAAATCATTTACCTAAAATAGCTCGAATTATAAGTACAGCAGTATCAGGTTGTGCGCCTGAAATTATGGGTATTGGTCCTGTCGGTGCGACTGAAAAAGCACTCCAACGTGCTCGCATAGAGTTACATGATTTGGGTGTTGTTGAATTAAATGAAGCCTTTGCGGCACAATCGTTAGCTGTTTTAGAACATTTATCAATTCCGGAAAATATTTTAAATATTGATGGCGGTGCCATTGCACTGGGACACCCCTTAGGAGCGAGCGGCGCACGGATAACGGGAAAGGCGGCCAGTTTATTACAACGCGAAAATAAGCGTTATGCCTTAGCTACACAGTGTATTGGCGGTGGTCAGGGAATTGCAACCATTTTGGAGGCAATCTAATGGCTATTTCAAAAGTAGCAGTTATCGGCGCGGGGGTTATGGGCGCAAGTATTGCTGCGCATATAAGTAATGCAGGCATTCGGGTGTATCTGCTGGATATTGTGTTAAAAAATAACCGCAATAGAAATCAGTTGGCCGAGACAGCTATTAAACGGCTATTATCAGTTCGTCCAGCCGCCCTCATGAAGTCAGCTAATGCTCGGTTAATTACCCCAGGTAATATAGAAGACCATTTAGATAAAGTAGTAGAAGTCGACTGGGTTATTGAAGCGGTTGTCGAAAACCCTGCAATTAAAAATAATCTCTACCAGAAATTAAATTTGCTCTGTGCACCGGATACGGTGATATCATCAAACACTTCAACACTGCCACTGTCAGTGTTGATTGATGGCCTACCTGAAACATTCACACGACGATTTTTTATAAGTCATTTTTTTAATCCACCCCGTTATATGCAATTACTGGAAGTAGTTATTACTTCAACGACTGAACAATCACTGGTACAACCTGTTATTGAATTTGCTGATCATCAGTTAGGTAAAGGCATTGTTTATTGTAAAGATACACCCGGATTTATTGCCAATCGTATCGGTATTTATTGGTTACAGTGTGGTATGAACAGTGCAATAGCGATGGGACTGACGATTGAACAAGCGGATGCTGCCTTGCAACCGTTTGGAATACCTAAAACAGGTATTTTTGGTCTTCTCGATCTTGTTGGTCTGGATTTGATGCCAGCTATTATGCTGAGTATGAAAAACGCACTGCCTGAGACGGATGCTTTTCATCAGATTAGTCATATACCGGATCTGGTACATGAAATGATCACTAAAGGGTATACCGGACGGAAGGGTAAAGGAGGGTTTTACCGTTTAAATACAACGAACGGTCAGCGTATTAAGGAATCTATAGATTTAAAAACCGGGCAATACCACACCAGCACTAAACCCTTAACGGTTAATGTTTCAGAAACAACGGCATCATCGCTGCAAACGTTATTGTTAACTGACGATCTTATGGGGCGTTATTGTTGGCAGGTGCTTTCAAAAACAGTGTGTTACAGTGCCGACATTTTATTAGACATTGCCAATAACATTACCGATATTGATAGCGCAATGACCCTTGGTTACCATTGGCAATTGGGTCCTTTTGAATTGCTCGATAAATTAACAGTCCCCTGGTTTGTTGAGCGCCTTGAATCCGAAGGTAGAGCCATTCCATCGATACTTAAGCATCAACGCTCTTTATATCACCTGTCTCAGAAAAAGCCTTGTTTCTTAACGTCAGGGGGTCATTACCAAGCGATTAGGAAACTCCCGGGGGTATTAAGATTAGGGGAAATTAAACAGCAACAGGGGGCAGTTTTAGAAAACACCGTCGCAAGTTTATGGGATATAGGCGAAGGTGTTGTTTGTTTAGAATTTCATAGCAAAATGAATGTACTGGATTTTGACACGCTTTCTTTGATACGACAAAGTATCGACAAAATTAGACAGGAATTTATTGCTCTGGTCATTTATAACGAAGCGGAGAACTTTTCTGTCGGTGCTAATTTAATGCACTTGATGACAGCGATTAATCGTCAAGCCTGGCATGATATTGAAGTGATGATCACTGAAGGGCAGGAAACGTTCCGTGCACTTAAATATGCACCTTTCCCTGTTATTGGCGCACCTTCTGGGTTAGCACTCGGAGGAGGATGTGAAATATTATTACACTGCGATGCGATAGAAGCACACAGTGAACTTTATATGGGCTTGGTTGAGGCGGGTGTTGGTTTAATTCCAGGGTGGGGCGGTTGTAAAGAGTATTTGCACCGGTGCTTGCATAAAACCAAAAATACAATGGGGCCGATGCCTGCAATTATTAAGGGATTTAAAACCATTGCGATGGCTGAGGTTTCCAGGTCTGCTGTAGAGGCTCAAGAACGTCTGTTTTTGTCCCAAACAGATGGTATTACGCCCAACAGGCAACGGCTTTTAAATAATGCCAAGGTTAAAGCATTGGTTATGATTGAGGATTATCAGCCACCCAAAGCACCGGTATTTGTATTGCCGGGTCCAAGCGCCAGAGTTACGCTTGATATAGCCTTAAGAGGGTTTCAACTTGTTGGTAAAGCAAGCGATTATGATGTTGTTATCGGGCATCAATTAGCGCAAGTTATCAGTGGAGACGATTGTGATATGACTGAGTCCGTAGATGAAAAGCAGTTATTGAATTTAGAATTGAAAGGTTTTATGTCATTGGTTAAACAGACTCAAACGCAATCTCGATTAGAACATATGTTAAGCGTCGGTAAACCATTAAGGAATTAAGGATTCTAGAGATAACATGTGGCCTAACTTTTTTAAGTTGTTTTACCTAATAGAATGTTTAGTAAGGATCTTCTGATTACTCTTAACAGGGATAAGGTGACATTATGAAAATCCTTACGATTTCAGATATTCAGGTAATTATAAACACATTGGGGTTCGAAGGTTTTCTGCAGCGTTTAGTAAAAACGTTAGAAACAGATTTTCGTCGTTGGCCTGATTTTCAAAAATCAGCCAGACAGGCGACGCATTACGCGCATGGGGTGATTGAACTGATGCCCTGTTCAGATCAAGAGTACTATACCTTTAAATATGTTAATGGCCATCCTAAAAATACGGACAGCGGAAAACTGAATGTGGTCGCTATTGGTCAATTAAGTTCAGTAGCGACAGGTTATCCTTTAATGATAAGTGAGATGACCTTATTGACAGCACTTAGAACCGCTGCAACAGGCGCGTTAGCTGCAAATTATTTAGCGCGTGATAATTCACAGTCGCTTGCGATTATTGGCAACGGGGCACAGTCTGAATTTCAAACAATTGCACTAGCACATTTATTTCCCATCCGTGAGGTACGTTATTATGATACGGATCATCAGGCGATGGCGAAGTTTGCAACCAATCTCGCAGGTTTTCCATTTGCGCTTAAACCGTGTCTAAATATTGCTGAGGCGATTCATGGTGCTGATATGATTGTAACGGCAACCGCAGCTAAAAAAAAGCAATGTTTATTTACACTAGATCAGTTGGCACCGGGGACTTATATACAGGGTATAGGGGGGGATTGCCCTGAAAAAATAGAATTGAGTCGTGAATTAATGCTGAATGCAAAAGTAGTGGTTGAACATACTTCGCAAAGCATAGTGGAAGGGGATATACAACAGTGTAGTGCTGCTGATATTTATGCTGAATTATGGCAGTTAGTTTGTCAGATTAAGGCCGGTCGTGAGAATGATACTGAAATAACAGTATTTGATTCTGTTGGTTTTGCCTTAGAAGATTTTTCAATACTTACCATGATTTATGGCCTCGCAAATGAATTACAGCTAGGAAGCGATTGTGAGTTATTACCTGAAATGGATAATCCGAAAGATCTTTATGGGCTTTTACGATCATAGAAGGTAAAAATTATTTTTTTCATTAGCTCTAGGGTTTTATTTTTTTTATCACCTTGTGGGTAAAACTCGCTTATCTCTAAGCCTGCAATTTGAGGCATATGACTGATAAGTTTAAGAGCGTTTATAAGTTCTTGGGCTTTAATGCCATGTGCTACCGGTGTGGCAACGCCAGGTGCTTCCAAGGGTTCGACAAAGTCCAGGTCAATACTGATACCTATAACCTCTGCTTTTAGACTAAGTTGCTGGGCAACGGACAATAGGCTTTGTGAAAAATCCCGAATATTATCTGAAAAAACAATTTCAATACCCCGTGTTTTAAGTAACTTATATTCTTGCGCTTCGAAACTACGTATTCCCATTAAAACCAAATTCTCGGGTTTTATAAATTTATTACCCGGATAGAGGTGAGCCAATTGCTTGTCAGTCGTACCCAATAGGGCTGCTATAGGCATTCCATGGATGTTTTGTGTGGGTGATGTAAAGAAAGTATGTGCATCCATATGCGCATCTAACCATATTAAGCCGAAATGTCGTTGAGGTTTCAGACTTTGTAATACCCCAGCCCAAGTGCCCATAGCACAAGAATGGTCACCATCAATGACCAGAAAGGGAATGTTAGATTTAGACCAATAACGCGTATATTGACTGATTTTTTTATTTAGATGTCGCAGTTTAGAGTTTTTTGTACCGTCTCTCTTTGGGTAGACCATATGCCACTGTAATTGTGGGTAGTCTAATTCAGTAGCGTAATAATGAATGTTTTCCCGTAGTAATTCTGCAGCGTTACTGTATTGATTGAAAGGGCCGCCTAGGTTTGATGCAACACCCAGTGTTTGAATAATTGCCATAACCTGAAAGCCGGTTGATAAGATCCATTTAATTTAGAAATTATTTTCTTTGGTAATAACGGGTGTTGACTAGATCATTAGAATGAAACTCGCCAGACCACAGCGTTCTTCCTTGTTTGTCCCATGCTTTCCAGTACCCGACTCTGTTGCCACTATAATAATAGCCCGTTCTGGCGATGGCATTGTTGTCATGATAAAAAGTCCAGAGCCCGGCTTCTTGGTGATCTTGATAATTACCCGTTACTTTAAGGTGGCTGTTTATATACCAAGCTTGGTAGCGGCCTTGTATACGACCCTTGGTACAGGTTGTTTGTGATTGTTTCACCTTGTCCTTAAAGTAAGTAAGGATAACGCCGGAAAAAGGTTGGTCATTATAGTAATAAAGGTCATCGCTACAACAGTGATAGAGTTGATCAAAACCAGTTAAAATAGGTAAGAATTTCATGGTGCACCTCTTAGCTATTTTGACCTGACAAGAGAGTCATAATTCCGTTATATTTTCAAATGTCAGCAGGTGTGGAAAGGAAACTGCTTGTGGCTCCCAGAGGCTTATAATTTAGCTGTTATGTGAATGAAGATCTTGGAAATATGTTATTTTTGTATGAATAAATCAATGTTTCCGCCAATGGCAGAAGTATTGACCGATAGCGTTTTTTCGATAGCAAAACGGTCAAGATAATGAGGACCGCCTGCTTTCGGACCGGTGCCTGAAAGACCCATTCCACCAAAGGGTTGAACGCCTACAACAGCACCTATCATATTACGATTAATATAGATATTACCAATGTGTGTTTGTTGTTTAATCTGATCAATGAATGATTCGATTCGGCTATGGATGCCTAATGTTAATCCATAACCGGTTGCATTGATATCAGCAATAACTTGATTTAATTGTTTCGGGTGATAACGAATTAAATGTAAAACAGGGCCGAAGACTTCTTTTTCTAATTGCTTTAATGAGGTTATTTCAACTAGACAAGGACCAAAAAAATGTCCTTTCGTTAATTGATCAGAAACAGGAACCTGATAAAGCAGCGTTGCCTGTGTTTGTATACTTTTAATATGATCTGATAACTGAAGATATGCTTGGCTCGTAATGACAGGACCAATATCTGTTTGAAAGGCTAGTGGGTTGCCAAGGGTTAGGGTTTTCATAGCGCCAATTAATAGCGCAATCAGGGTATCGGCAATATTTTCTTGTAAGAACAAGACCCGAAGTGCTGAGCAGCGTTGCCCTGCGCTATTAAATGCTGAGGTAATGACATCACGCGTGACTTGTTCAGGAAGTGCTGAACTATCAACGATCATGACATTTTGACCGCCCGTTTCGGCAATTAGAGGTATTATTTTTTGATGGTGTTTAGCGAGTTGTTGATTAATTTTTTGAGCTGTTTCACTTGACCCAGTAAAGGCTACGCCGGCTATACGCTGGTCCGTTAATAATTGTTCACCTATTGAACGCCCAGGTCCAGGCAAAAAATGCAATACGGATACTGGAATGCCCGCTTCATGAAGAATATTAATGCATTTCATTGCTGTGAGTGAAGTTAACTGAGTCGGTTTGGCAATAACCGTATTACCTGCAATCAGTGCGGCGGTAATTTGACCTATAAAGATTGCTATGGGGAAATTCCAAGGACTAATACAGATAAAAATACCGCGACCGGTTTGCGCCAAACTATTACGTTCACCCGTTGGTCCCGGCAAGATAATCGGGTGACTCAGTTTTTCGGTAGCTATTTGGGCATAATAATGACAAAAATCGACCGCTTCTCTCACTTCATTAATGGCATCAACTAATGTTCGGCCTCCTTCGCGAATACAGATTGATACCAATTCAATACGGTATTTTTCGAATAGCTTGGCGGCTTTTAGAAGGTGTTTTACTTTTTCTTTGATGGGAACTTTTTGCCACTGGAAACAGGCCTCGGAGGCATGATTTAGTGCCGCTGTTATAGAGAGAGAATTACTATAAGTGACCAGACCAACGGTATCGTTTGAATCGGCTGGATTGAGTATGGTTTTGTTAAGGCCACTGTAGTATTGACCGTTAATTAAGGGTGCTGCTGTCAGTTGAGTCTTCGCAATTGCTTTTAATTGCATTTGAATGGTATTAATAACGTCAAGATCATTTAAATTTAAGCCGTGGGAGTTTTGCCGTTTTTTCCCAAATAATTTAGGGGGGCGTATTAGTTTAGTTTTAAAAGGAGATGGCTGTGATTTTAGTTTAGAAATCGGGTCAGCAATAGCATCATCAATCGGGGTGTCAGGGTTCTCTAAAAGACAAATAAATGATGTATTAGCACCATTTTCAAGTAGTCTTCGCACCAAGTACGGTAAAAGATCCTTATAAGAACCCACAGGGGCATAGATTCGGCACGGTACGGGCCATCGCTTAACGGTCATGATCTCATCGTACAGTTGCTCACCCATGCCGTATAACCGTTGGAATTCATAGTTTGTATGGTTTTTCCCTAATGAATAAATTGCAGCGATGGTGTGGGCATTATGGGTGGCAAATTGAGGATAAAAAACCTTGGGTTGCGATAAAATAAGTTGTGCGCAGGCCAGATAAGAACAATCGGTCATCATTTTTTCAGTGAAAACCGGATAATCGACAAGTCCTTGTTGCTGGGCTTGCTTGATTTCATAATCCCAATAGGCGCCCTTCACAAGGCGTATGGGGATGATTTTATGCCGGTGTTGGGCTAAGGCGCTGAGCCAGTGAATGACAGCTATAGATCGTTTTTGATAAGCCTGAACCGCAAGCCCGAATCCCTCATAGTCTTTCAGGTCAGGATGATTAAAAACGTTCGAAAATATTGCAAGTGACATCATTAACCGTTCCGACTCTTCAGCATCAATAGTTAATGTGATCTGTGCCTGTTGTGCTTTATTGGCAAGGGTTAGTAACTGTTGAGTGAGTGAAGTAATAGCTCGATGGTAATGGTTGGGTTCATAACGCGGGTAAAGCGCTGAGAGTTTAATGGAGATATTCGGATTTGACATAAGATGAGCACCACTCGATTGCTGGCTTAGTTGTTCGATAGCATCGAGATAGTCTTGATAATAGCGAGCGGCATCGATGGTTGTTAAGGCCGCTTCACCGAGTCGGTCAAATGAATAT
This sequence comes from Methylococcaceae bacterium, assembly GCA_012965425.1. Lineage (GTDB taxonomy): Bacteria > Pseudomonadota > Gammaproteobacteria > Methylococcales > Methylomonadaceae > OPU3-GD-OMZ. The sequence goes on along the minus strand of DTSI01000087.1, from coordinate 7,175 downwards.
AAGTAGTTTTTATGTCGCTGGCAGTACTTAAGTGCTGAGTTCATCGATTGAGCCAGAATAAATCGATAGGCTAAAAGGTGCATGGCCTTTTTTATAGCCGCATGGATTAATGGACTCCCTAAGCGTATCGTCACATTATTAAATATTGGCAACCATTCTGTAACGGTGGGAAGTCCTTGTTGTTCAAATCGGCCACTGAGTGCTAACGCTTGTGTTGCACAATTGACTAAAAATGATGGACTGTGGTTCAGGTGCTTGTGCCACTCCGCACTGGTAAGCTTTTCTCTGATTAGCAGATCTTGGGTGGGTACATCAGGGATGCGTAGCAAGGCTTCTGCC
>DTSI01000087.1:0-6803 GCA_012965425.1 Methylococcaceae bacterium | reverse complement strand
GATTGAGTTGATATTCATGTAAAAAGGCTTCGGTAACCGTTTGTTGTTTTGTTTTCCCCCGTATGGCTGTCACTATAGCTCTGGCCGATTCATTGATTGATAATAGGTCATAATTATTCAAATAGGTTGAAAAATTTTTGATCGATTGCCTTTCGTCACAGAGATACTGTTGACCGATAGCTTGGTAATATTCAGAAAGTGTGTGCGGCGCCATAGTTGCTTAATTAAGTGCTGTGTTGTGCATTAAGTGCAAGCCTAAAGTATTATTTTTGAAGTAAGGCTCTTTTGAATGCAGGGCGTTGCGTGAGTTTATGATGATAGTGCTGCAAAGCCTCAAAGTGAGTTATTAATTCTGGAAACCAGTCTAAGGTTGAAGCGATCATAATATCAGCAGTTGAAAACCGCTCACCAAGGATATAGGGCTGATTAGTTAAAGTTTGTTCTAGAACCACAGCGATATGCACAAAGCGCTCTTTACTGTCATCTAGAACAGATTGGCGGCGTTTAGATGCTTCCAGTAATTGAGTATGTAAAAAAATATTAACTAAAGGCGGTTCCATTGTCGCTGGGACAAAAAACATCCATTGGTAATACAGTCCTCGGTTCGGCGAGTTAATGACGGGTGCGAGGTTATGTTTAATGTATTTGTCTGCCAGATAAAGACAAATAGCTCCCGCTTCATACAAGATTAGAGTGTTATCAACTAAGGTTGGCACAGTCCCGTGCGGGTTAATATTTAAGTAAGACGGCTGTTGGCCTTCATGATTAAACACATTAATCAAAGCTATGTCATAGGAGACACCTAATTCTTCGAGTAACCATAACGGTCTGAATGACCTTGTATTGGGACAATGATAGAGTTTCATTGAGCTATGCCTTAATAATTATCAATTATTGTTTTTTCTAGTTAGGAATGGTGTCCGGTTAATTGTTCTGGGTTAAAATGATCCACACTGATTGCTGTTGTTCTGGCATCCTCAGCGGCGAATATTAAATTTGCTTCTTCTTTAGTAATTATTTCTTTTATTACCGCTTGTTCTACAGTCGTTTGTAGATTACCTTTTGTTAATTCATTTAAGCCTTGAGCTTGACGGATTTTCATTTCCGGACCGGCGGCTTTAAGCACAGCAGCAAATGCAAATTCTATTCTGCCGGTAGGATCATGGCCGTGGTTATTGATATAGATACCCTCCGTGAGTCGATTTCGACTGGCATTGTCTGTGAGCAAGATACTTGAGACTGAATGGGTTAAATGATCGCCAGGAGGACTGTTATAACGGAAAAGCAAGTGTTTTAGGAACCATGAAATAAAAGGGTAGGGAATTTTGTTAATCAGCGATAATAAGGCCTGCTGTGTTTGATAAAGTGTTTGTTGACAGCCCCAATGCATAAGCGGTAAGTCATCCTCTGGTTGACCTTGGTCATAGAAGTGTTTGAGTACCGCAGAACACAAATAAAGGTTGCTCAAAACATCGGCAAAAAGACCCGAAATTATTTCCCGACGTTTTAATGTCCCCCCGAGTGTAAATAGAGCAAAGTCTGTAAATAAAATAAAGAGACAACTCAGGTGCGTGAGTTGTTGATAGTATCGACGCGTTGATTGCGTTCCAGGTACTTTAAGAAATCGTGTATTGCTTATGGCATACCACGTATTAGCGACTATTTTGTGCAAAACAAAACCGACATGTCGAAACAAGATAGTATCGAATTTGTTAAGTGTTTCAGCTTGTTCTTGCCGTTGTAACAACTGCATTTCTTGTTGAATAAAAGGGTGTGCAACCAACGAACCTTGTCCAAAAATCATCAGGCTACGCGTTAGAATATTAGCACCTTCTACGGTGATACTAATTGGGATTGATTGATAGACTCGCCCCATGATATTGGTTGGCCCTAAGCAGATTCCAGCGCCGCCTTGGATATCCATACCATCATTGACGATACGACGCATTCGCTCGGTCAGTTCATATTTGATAATTGCAGAAATGATTGTAGGCTTGTAACCATTATCTAAGGCTGAAAGGGTTAGGTTACGAGCAGCATCCATAATGTAGGTTTCACCCGCCATGTATGCGAGGCGTTCTTTGATCCCTTCAAAATCGCCAATGGGCCTATTAAATTGATTACGAATTCGTGCATAAGCACCGACATTACGACAGGTATATTTAGCGGCCCCAACACTGAGTGAAGGCAATGAAATACTGCGGCCAATCGTTAAGCATTGCATAAGCATTGACCACCCGTTTCCGGCTTGTTCGACACCGCCGATAATAGCATCCAGCGGAATAAAAACATCATGTCCCCAGTTAGGTCCGTTTTGGAATGCGGTATCTAAAGGGAAATGACGTTTTCCAATTGAAACGCCGGGGGTATTAGCGGGTATTAACGCAACAGTAATCCCAATATTTTCTTGATCGCCTATTAATTTTTGGGGGTCATACAGTTTAAAAGCCAACCCAATGATGGTGGCGATGGGACCCAAGGTAATATAACGTTTTTCCCAGTTTAATTTGATCCCCAGAATGTGATCTTTACCTTGATAAGAACCATAGCAAACAATACCATTATCCGGCATGGAGCCCGCGTCGCTGCCGGCATGAGGTCCTGTTAAAGCAAAACAGGGGAGTTCTTGACCGGTAGCCAGACGAGGCAGGAAATATTTTTTTTGTTGTTCGGTGCCATAGTTTAATAAAAGTTTTGCAGGTCCCAGAGAATTAGGCACCATGACAGAAACGGCCGCTGAGACACAGCGACTGGAGAGTTTCATAACGACTGCAGAATGAGCACTATGAGAAAATTCCAGACCCTGATATTTTTTAGGAATAATTAACCCACAAAATTTATTCTTTTTGATGAATTGCCATACTTCTTCGGGAAGGTCTCTCTGGTTGAACGTAATGTCCCAGTCGTTAAGCATGGCGCAGAGTTCATCAACCGGTCCGTCTAAAAAGGTTTGTTCCTCTTCGGTTAATAAGGTTTTTTTCTGTTGTTGCAACAACTTCCAGTTAGGTTGACCTGAAAACAACTCCGCATCCCACCAGGTATCACTGGCATTGAGAGCCATCTGTTCAGTGTTTGAAAGGGGTGGTAGTTTCTTTTTAAGATACTGGAATAGATAGTGACTTAAAAAATATCGCCTGACTGGTTTGATGATAAGTAAGGCTGACAAAAGTAGCGTCAGAAAAATACCGACAAAATCCAATTGTGTCAGTTTAAAAAAGGAACTATAAAGCACTAATAATACAATCAGTATAAAGACCGTTTCTTTTAGTCTTCTATGCCAATAGCTACAACATATAACAGCAATGATAACGATCAGTAGAATAGCCACTATCACCCCTTCTTTTAATATGGACAACGATAATTGCAACCCTTTCAATCAAAAAATTAGACCTGAAAGCAATCTTGTTGTTCAAAAATTAAATGAGGTTGAGCGTAGTGCAGGGACTTAATGGTTAGTAATAACTAAAACTTTCCTAACGTAATAGGGATGTTATAAGTTTCATCCGACAAATAAAGAGTACCCTCTTGAATAGTGCATTGTAATTGCATCGATCGTTTCATTAGTAAATCAACCCCTTCTGCATGAATGTGCCAGACCGATAAATTATTAAAGCGTTGTAAGTTTTTTTGTTGTTGTTCCCACCAGACTTTTGCTTTACGTTCATGGTAAGTATAAATGATGACTTTGTTTGCATGACTGCAGGCTTTTCGAATTCTTTTTGCATCCGGTTGTCCTAAATCGATCCAGAGTTCAATCTCATCGGTCGGGTTTTTTTGCCAGAGTTCAGGTTCTTCATGGTTACCTAAACCTTTGGTAAAGCACAGTCGTTCACTGGCATTGACTATAAAAGCACTGAGACGGATCATAAAACGAAAGTCTGTCTCGGAGGGATGTTGAGCTATGGTCAATTCATGGTTTTGATAATAATGCCGATCAATATCGGCAATATTAAGTGAGACTTTGTGAATAGTTGCGTTAATAGCCATAAATGGTGATTTGTAAATTAATGCGTGATTTTACCATCCGGTTATTCACGTCTTCGTTAGCAATGGGTTGTTTTTAGGTAAAAAAATGCGGAACTCTGGATTAAAAGAGCACCGCATAAAAGCTATTTCTACCCATGAAGGGAAATTTAAGGAGAATTTTACAATTCCGAGTTCATACTAATACGAAATTTTAATGGGGGGAATGCGACACAATGTCGCGCGACAATTTGACGCAGGCGATCGAAAATGCTTACTATGCTGTGTCGCTATGGTATTAACCAAATGTATTATAATTTTAATCTTCTAAATTTGTCAGGGCAATGACAGCGTGCATTAGATAATCTAATATCTATTTCTTTTGAACCCAAAAATTGTACATTCCTGCAAAAGTATTAGCATGCTCAAGTTCAAATTGATGCCACAGTGAAAGTGATTCAAGGGCATCTTTTTCAGGGTGCAGGGTTGTGAATTGTTGTTTAATTTGATTATTGTTTAGTTCAAAACCTATAAATTGAAGGTTGAACTTTTCTAAAACGGTTTCAATTTCTGGTAAGGTAAAGGTGTGCTCCTCTCTATGAAAGAGTAAATCACGGCAGTGACTCAAGCTATAGAAATCACTGGAATTTAATACTTTCTTAATTTCAGAACCATAGTCGCTGGAAAAGGACATGATTTCAGAACGAAATTTACGTATCGATTGAGAAGTGCTGTTAAATTGACTTCTTTTAATAAAATCATGTGTCTTTACAAGATGCTGTCTGGCTATTTGACTGTATAAACCAATTTTCATAATGCCGTTTTGATTTAATAACTCGATTAAAATTCTCCAACCCTCCAAGGGGTCACGAAGGTGATGGAGTACCCCTACCGATTCAATAACATCAAACTGCAGGTCAAGTGTCTGTAATTCTAGAATATCGGCCTGCCGATAATTAATATTTGTAATTGATAATTCTTGAGTCTTTCGCATGGCATAAGCCAAACTATTTAGGCTCAGATCGATTGCTAAAACCGTGCAATTTAGAAATCTTGATTGGCTGTTTAGTGCATGCAGACCGGTCCCACAACCGGCAATAAGGATGTTAGGCATCGTTGAATAGTGATTTTCGTCAATACGAAGCTGTGGATTGATATCATGTAGGTTTTCTCGAATCGTCTTCGGTCTGTGAGATAAACCGGCATTAAGCCAACGAGGATAAGGGTTTTGTTCATACTGTTCTCTGACTGCATTAGATATTGAATCATTAATGCTTGTTATTTTATTAATTTTTGTTTTAAGGTACTGCTCTTTTTTAATATCGAAAAGTTGCCGAGTGAGTATTTTATGACTATTAACGGGCAAGGCGGTCTTTTGCAATTGTTCTGCCCATAAATAGTTGTGCAGAGGGCGGTATGCCGTTAATAAGACAATCCAAATCGGTGGTATGGGTAGATTATTATTAACTTGATAGTTGATCTTATTTTCAAGTTTAATGACATTCTGTATTTCTTCATCCGTTTCAAACAATATATATTCGTTGGTAAAACAATGCAGGGCGAGTGAACAATAGAATGAAAAATCTCTACCGTTCAGAGTTGAGTCTAAGAGTTGACTCAGTGTTGTGCGGCGCATTTGTGTGAGCAAAGACTCAATCTCAGGATCAGCGATTGGGCAGTTTTCCATGAGTTCCAGGAGAAGGGGAATTGAGGCTAGTTGATCGGTAAAAAAAGGGAGATTGTTTTCAATTAGGTCATTTCTACTCGCCTGAATAGCTAATTTTATTTTGGGGTGCTGTTGTAAAGCACTCACTACCGCGGGGGCAATATAGTTTGGGTTAATGGTGGGTTGTTGTAGTGCTTTAATAAGATCGTTTGAAATACTTTCATTAAATGTTTTAAATTTTTTTTGATGTAAGCTAGTTGCATAACTGGCCCAAAACAGGGGGTTAGTCGGCTTAATCGTAAGCGCGTGCTGAATGGCTGACAATGCGGCATCAGTTTTTCCAAGATCATTATAGGTATTGCCTAAGCAATTATGGGCCTCAGCGTAACTGGGATCTATGTTGAGCGCTTGTTTATGACAGCTAATGGCTGCTTCAAGATTGCCGATAGCATGCTGTGTATTGCCAAGATTACAATGCGCTTCTGTGTAGTTGGGATTTATCTTGATGGCGTGTTTATAGTGACTGGCCGCTTTTTCTAAATTGCCAATATCTTTGAAGACATTGCCCAGATTAATGTGCGTATCAGCATGGAAGGGATTAAGTTCTAAAGTCCGAGTATAACTTTTTATTGACGCATTAAGGCGATCACAGGCTTTAAACGTATTGCCGAGGTTATAATGCACTTCGGCATTATCCGGATTGATTCTTAGGGCAGATTCAAAACTGTCAAAAGCGGCCTCAGTCTGGTTAAGGGTTGCGTAGCAGACCCCTAAGAAGTTATGTAGCAATGCTTCATGAGGGTATTTTCGGGTTAACCTTATTAATGCCGTCCGTGCTTCTTCGGTCTGTCCTGATGTGTAAAGTTTAATAACGGCATTAATTTCAGTGCCTGTCGGGTTACTATGCGTGTTAGACCGAACGGTATCAAGTAGCGTTTTTAATCGTTTTTTTGCGGGTTTGTTTTCTGGATGGTCACTCAGAATTTTTCGGTAAAGCCCTTGGGCTTTATCGCTTTGTCCTTTTTTTTCGTAACACTCCGCTTGTTGTAAAAGATTCTCTATGCTCATCTTCTATAGAAATTATTGTAAAAATAATTGTTTTTATTGTAATCCTTAATAGATAAATAATGTAAGTGTAACACTCCCAAAATTAGAACAGATTCAAATAGAGTAA
>DTSI01000086.1:4358-9856 GCA_012965425.1 Methylococcaceae bacterium | reverse complement strand
CTCCCACTAAGACCAGAAGACCCCTCTCATAATTTTGTAGAAAAACTATTCTTAACTAAACCACAGTTACATCACCTTCTGAAAAATAATCCGAGCTGACTTCAGGATCATCTTGAATTTCATTTCTAACGCGAGAGACCAAATCAACATCGGCTTGCAATAAACGCTCAGGATGAAGCATTTCTCGGATAGCCACATACCGATGCAGCGTATCTTCGTGTTTACTATCAGTAGAAAGAATATCTAAAAACGCAGCTGACGCTTCCTCACTTAATTCCCCATCAATGAATTCGGAAATCTGCGCATTTATTTGCTCACTCATAAAAACCTACCCATTTAATAAAAGTTGTAATTGCGCATCAATTGCTTCTCGCGCTCGAAATATTCTGGATCGAACCGTTCCTACAGGGCAAGCCAGTGCTTTAGCAATGTCCTCATAATTCTTGCCTTCAAACTCCCGTAACATAATAGCCGCCCGCATGGGCTCAGGCAATTCATTTATTGTTCGTTGAATGTTCTGAACAATCTCGTCATTAATCAATAACGACTCAGGACCTTCCATCGACCGGAGTTGCCAGACATTCGGACTATATTCTGCCTCCTCAATATCAACCTTAGTCAAAGAGGCTCGATACGAATGAGACACTAAATGATTTAACGCCACATTAATTACAATCCGATGCAACCACGTATAAAAAGCACTATCGCCTTTAAACTTCTCTAATGCACGATATGCCCTGACAAATGCCTCCTGAGCAACATCCTGAGCCTCGCTAGGGTCTTTTACAAAACGGTTAGCTAACTGGACCACCCGATGTTGGTATTTAATCACTAAAGGATCATATGCCGATTTATCACCCGCCTGCACCCGAGAAACCAACACCGCATCTAATTGCCGGTTCGTCTGCTGACTCCCCATAAAATTCCCTTTCAGAATGTAAAAGACAGAGAATAACCTAAATAGTTCATGTTAACCCTCATTAATTCTATCTAACCGTTTTAAATGACCCTTGACAACAACATAATCTTAAATAATTGAACTCTGAGGTGTACCCTCTCGATACTCCTTCTCGTTCAGAAAGTGATAAATGTCGACGGCTACGCGATCGCTCTGGAGGTGTATATCCTCCATGAATTTGCACTAACCCAAATATAGTTCCAGGCTTTGAATTAAGTGCTTTGACTATATCACTAAAACCAAATCCCTTGCGCCATAGCGACCAGCATTGTTGTAATTCATCATTAGAAAATGTTCTTCTTTCCATTGTGCACCTCATTTAATCCATAAGGATAAATCAAGTGTTGCGTTGATGGGTTGAATACACAATAGCCTTTTTTAAAATTTCTTTCTCCAGTTCAATGCGCTGGATCCGCTTCTCTAACTCACGGATCTTGAGTTGGTCGGGCGTCATTGGAGTAGCTGCCGCATAAGGCTTGCCCTGTTGTTCTTGTTTCAACTGAGCCACCCACTTGGCCATGGTTGAAACACCTACATTCATGGCTTTGGCAGCTTCACGAACGGTGTAATTTTGGTCGACCACTAGTTGGGATGCTTCCAGTCTAAATTCAGGACTAAAAGTGGATCTTGTACGTTTTTTCATTGGTTCCCCTAATTGCTTAGAGATGATCATAACATCTCTTGTTAGGTGGCCAAATTCACTGTACCACTACACATAAACACCTCCGTCAGAGTTACATTGTAACGCTTAGATATGTCTACAAAACTCAGGGCGATTCAAAACAGTGATACAACTAATCCAGGTATGCTGTTCATTCCCCTAAATGCAACTTCCATTGTTGTTACTTCTTTCTATTTAAACACTCAAAAATCCTATGTAAAAAATCCTTCTTTTTTCTACTATAATTCATTTTCTTTAAGTAATTATTAAGAATTAAAAACTACTTAAAAAATTATCCCTAGATTATTCAAATTTTCTTTTCCATTAATAGACGCTTGAACTTAAAAGCTTATAGAACTGATTTTCAATAGCTAGAAGATATAACTTAAATGCTTTTTTTGATTCCGCATGATCATAAATTCGAACAAAATTACGGCAACCTTGTAATCCCCCCAATAAATAATAGGAGTTGAAAGTAGAAAATTCAGATACACTAAATGAAGGAGTTTTCTATGAAAAAGATACGACACACCGACAGCCAAATACTCAGTATCTTAAAGCAAAACGAGATGGGTAAATCCGTTCCTGACCTTTGTCGTGAACACGGAATGAGTAGTGCTTGTTTTTATCAATGGCGATCAAAATATGGTGGAATGGATGCGTCATTAATGAAGCGAATGAAAGAACTGGAAGAAGAAAATCGTCGGCTTAAAAAGATGTATGCTGAAGAACGCCTTATGGGTGAAATAGCACGAGAGGCGCTTGAAAAAAAGTGGTAAAGCCATCTCGACGTAAAGAGATGGCACATCATGCTGTTGCGCACTATCAAGTCAGCATCAGGCTCTCTTGCAAAACCTTTTCTATCAGTGAAACCTGTTATCGTTACCAAGCAAAACTGAGTGATGAAAATGCCGAAATAGCCGACTGGTTACTTCGATTAAGTGATACCCATAAGCGTTGGGGCTTTGGGCTATGCTTTTTATACCTTCGTAATATCAAAGGTTACGGCTGGAACCATAAGCGTGTTTACCGAATTTATCGGGAACTAGAGCTTAATTTACGCATTAAGCCAAGGCGGCGAATTAAGCGAGACAAGCCGGAAGCCTTGAGCGTACCCGATAAAATCAACCAAGTTTGGTCAATGGACTTTATGAGTGACTCATTGATAGATGGCCGAAGTTTACGCACCTTTAATGTCCTTGATGATTTTAATCGTGAAGGACTAGCCGTTGATGTAGACCTCTCCTTGCCGTGCGCTCGAGTGATTAGATCCCTAGAGCGCATTATTGAATGGCGAGGTAAGCCTTTAGCGATACGCTGCGATAATGGCCCTGAATACATCAGCCAAACACTTAAAAATTGGGCGAACCAGCAACAAATAAACTTATTGTATATTCAACCTGGAAAACCGACACAAAATGCTTATATTGAACGATTTAATCGGACAGCACGGCATGAATGGCTAGACTTACATTTGTTTGGGTCCATAAAACAGGCTCAGCAATTAGCAACAGAGTGGTTATGGACGTACAATAATGAACGACCACATACTGCAATCGGAGGTATACCTCCTGTACGATTACTGGATGTGGCTTAATCCTCTACTTTTAACTTCGGTTATAAATGGGGGGATTACACTTTTATACTGATTTATTTTTTGCGGCGGAAGATCAAAAGCCATATCATACAACCTACTATTTCTATCGCTACTCTAAGATGGAATCAGGCGGGTATCAAAAACATAATTTATTGTTAATTTAAATGGCTTTTACCACTAAAATTGCCCTGAAATAAGAAATAATCTGTGTTCAAAAACCCTTTTTACATCATATCATTACGCTCTATATTTACTGTTCACAGCACCTATTTAGGTGCTCTAATGTACTATACCCGTAAATAAACATAAAAAATTTCAACTATTTTTTAAGATAAAATGGATCAAATATTCGAACTTCCTGACGTATATAAGCTCGCATTATTATCAATAACAAAAACTGATACTGTCATGATTTTTGCCTTTTTAGGCCTTATTATTGGCAGCTTTCTAAATGTCGTTATCTACCGACTTCCTAAGATGATACATTCACACTGGCACGAACAGGCGCTTGATTTCCTTGAAATGCCCGTTAAGAAAGATAGAGAGAAAATATCCTTATTATGGCCAGCATCATATTGTCCCCAATGCCGACATCAAATCAGGTTCTTTGAAAATATCCCTGTCATTTCTTGGATACTATTACGACGCAAATGTAGCGCCTGCCAAATCAATATACCCATACGGTATCCTGCTGTTGAAATAATAAGCGCTCTTTTATCTGCATTCGTGGCTTATCGTTTTGGTCCTAGCGCAGAAGGTCTTTTGATGCTTGTAGTAACATTTCACCTTATTATCATCACAGCAATTGATCTTGATCACCAAATCATTCCCAACAGTTTAGTTTTGCCGCTACTATGGCTCGTTTTAATCTGCTCAGTACTAGGGGTTTTTCAACCACCTTCTGCGGCTATTATTGGCGCTGGTGTGGGCTATTTATGTCTCTGGAGCGTATCAAAAACCTATAAATTAATACGTCATGTCGATGGCATGGGACACGGTGACTTCAAATTGCTTGCAGTGCTTGGGGCTATTTGTGGCTGGCAATCCGTGTTTATTATTGTTGCTGTATCAGCATTCATCGGTTTAGCTTTCGCTTTACCATTGTTATTAAAAAAGACGTCCATGCAAACTGCTATTCCATTTGGTCCCGCCTTAGCTATTGCCGGTTGGATTACAATTATTTTCGACCCTCTGTAGTTAATTTTAATTGCTAAAGGTACCTTGCAAAACTACAAAACCCACCAAAAACATAGCCCATCATTGCAACTAAAAACATAAGTTCGGGATAAGATAAAAAAGATATGGGAATATCGCTCAACTCAATTGATACCAGATACATTCATCGGAAAAACACAATACTTATCATGAACAGATTTAGGAGATTTATTTTTGTTTTTCTTGAGTCTCCCGACATTGCTTCATTTTCTGTTTTCTTCCTGCTGCCTTGGCATTCCTAACACAAAGTTGAAATTGTTTTTTTGCGTAGCGACATTCCTCTACCTTTTTTTTATCTCCCATAGACTGTTTCATACAAGTACGAAACCCCAATACCGGAGTATCCATATTTGCATTAACTTCCACAGTTAAAAGAGTATAAAAAAAACAGGTTACTAGCACCAACAAGCAAGGGTTTCTTACAAACTTAATAGAATAATTCGAATCATATTTCATCATGATACCTTTGCAACATTTTTTATAAATTCATACTTAAAACACTTTATATCAATATTTACAAAATTATTACCGTTAGAATATATACTAATAACGATACAGTTAACAACTTTTCATTCCATCTGCTATCTTCTCAGGTCAATGAAAATAGATTTGAATCTTATTCAATTAGATGTGGTTCCAGACTCGGCAATTAGCCTTTCAGAATTTATACAAATCGTAGATTAAAAGCTTTTGAGTTAAGAAGTAAATTTAAAACTACTCAAACCGGAGTTTATCCACTAAAACTTCTTCACCTGTATTTGTTTGAATTTGTAAATCAAAAGGATGAGAACTGTATATACCATCTTAAATTAGAGCATTCAAGCGCTAAATTCAACTTGTGGCCTGTCTGGTGTTTGGGAAGCGATTACTCCAAAGCATATCTGAATTAGTTTTCTCATTGTAGCCCCTAAAGCTTGCATTTTTGTGTTGCCATTTAATGATAAGGTTCTGCCGTTCTTTGAGCAGCATGAGCTTCCTATGCTGCGCATTTTGACCGATAGAGGTACAGAGTATTGTGGACGTGTTGACCATCATGATTATCAACTGTATCTGGCAATTAATGATAT
>DTSI01000086.1:0-4348 GCA_012965425.1 Methylococcaceae bacterium | reverse complement strand
GATCACACTAAGACAAAAGCAATGTCACCACAAACCAATGGGATCTGTGAGCGCTTTCATAAGACCATTTTGAATGAGTTTTATCAGATCACCTTCAGGAAAAAACACTACTCAACAATGGAGGCATTACAAAAAGATCTGTACGATTGGATTAAATCCTATAACAATGACCGAACTCATCAGGGAAAAATGTGCTGTGGGCGTACGCCAATGGAAACTTTACTTGATGGTAAATCGACTTGGGCTGAAAAGAATTTAGCTTAAATCTAATCTAACAGACACCCGTAAAAAAACGGGTAACTGTCAGATCAAGCTGAAATGTCAGATTTAGTCGGAACTACTACACTTTAACCTGTTAACACCAAGCGACTATGTCGTAATTCATCGCTAAGGGAAATTGACGGATCTACTTGATCAGTGATTTTCTGAATATTCCATTATGCGTATTCAGAGGTCACTAAGGATGATTATTATGGATTCAAAAGCCCAACTTACCGTTGATGTTATCTCAAAAGTCACACAAGGTAGTATGAGCGTCATCAACGCTGCCAAACTTTTAAATAAATCAGGTCGGACAATTGAACGCTACCTTCAACGGTATCAGCAAGTCGGTATTCAGTTTATTGTTCACCGCAAGCACGTGCGTCGCTTAATGATACTCATGGATATTCGGGCTAGGGTGGAAACTTTTCAACGCTGTTTCCCCCAGAACTCTGGTAAGTTTTGCACGCTGATTAACAATTATCGATTACAAGAGATGGTCTTTGACAGTGAGATTTAAGTTAATAACTACTGACAGTGCCGATAAGACTAAATCACGTAAACTCGGTGGTGCAAGTTTCCGTGCTTCACAACTTAAACTAGCTGAAAATGTATACTCTATGAAATAAAGACTTTCATCAACCTTGGCAAAGCACAAAGAATACAAAAACCACTTCAGCTCAATCTAGTTGGCAGTAACAATGTGGCAAAGAGTTACACTTTAAAAAGAAAAAACATCACCGAACCCACTTGAGTTTATTCACTTGTAGAACAAAAATAATAAACCCATAGCAACCATAGCCTACGAAGAATTAAATAGGTCACATTTCATGATTCCTAAAAGTGGCCCCCACCTCCTTTTTGGCACAACTACTTTTATTTCGTTTCTTGTTTAGGAATATAAATCGACGATATGAACCATAATGAGAGATTTACATCAATGCCGTGTAAACTTTGTGACAAATCGATACCACAAGTCGCAAAAAGGCAGTTAATACAGGCCTTGTGGACGAGAGACCCTGAAATTGATGATCCCACACTCAATGATTCTGCCACCAGAAATAGCATTTACCCTCCCACCCTTAATTGTATGGGTGCGGTCGATATAATTGCCACCTCTTCAGACACACGAACAACACCTCTGAAAATTATATTTTTATACTGATGAATTCAAAGATAGAAAACCGTATTAAATATCAGGGGACCCAATCATGCCAAATAAAACCAGATAATAACAGTCCTGAGCAAGCTGCAAATGAAGAACCAAAATAAATGCCTATAAACCTAATAGCCCCTTCAACCTAACCTTTATTATACCCTTGAGGAATTGTCACGAAATAAGCATCAGGTTTGTCTGTTTTATATCCGTGCAACCTCTAATCTCCCACGTCTAATTTTTATGTTAATTTTCTGAACGGTATACTAGGTTGTATCTATTTTTAGTTGGCCTAAGACAATTATTTGGTCTCCAGCAATAAATTTTACCTTTTTTCCTTTTTCGGGGCTCACCACCATTCCATTACCGTGCTTATTTTTTGTTTGAGGTCTATTGTATCCGATTGCAGTTTCATTTTTCCTACCCGCAGCCGCAAGAATAGTATAAAAGTTATATTCCTGTTCTAACTCAATATAATCAGAAGCAGGCTTAAGGTAAATCTCTATTCCATCAATACTAAGTAACTCTCCAAAAACTACTTCTAAATGTTTATTTTCGGAAATTTGCGTTAGCACCAGACTAACTAATCGATCACTAATAACAAAATCATCAACTCCTGCAGATTCGGCAAGTTCTTTGTTTCTATTATCAAGTATTTCCGATACGATTGGAGGATTAACGCCCTGCAAATTAGCAATATCATTAAGTTGTAAGAGAGTAACTAACGTAAAAGAATCAACATCTCTTTCAGTGGGTAGGTCAGAGCGTGCGAGAAGAATTATATGGTCATAGTTTGACAAATCTAGCTGCTCAAGTATATATCGGTCACTAATGTCACGTATTTCTAAATTAACAGTTATATCAAGTGATGCAAAACTATTTTCAGAGAAACCGCTTCCAGCATTATTTTGATCAACTAGAACCGTTATTTGAGAATCATTAACCATATAGTTATTCAACTCATTTATGATTGCGGTTGCTCTCTGATTCCAACTCAAAATTAAAACATGCTCTTTTTTTTGCACTTTGGGCATTGCATCATTAATTTTTTCATTAAAAATATCATAATCACTTTTCAACATTAAATTGAAGGTATCGCTATCTTCTGTAATTGCAATAAGCTCATCATCATTCTCGTAGACAGTATCTAAAGGCGGGTTAAGGATAATTTCATTTCTTTTTTTAAAACCTATAATGGCAGAAGTATCAAAGGCGTAGCTTATCTCACCATAGGTTTCTCCAATAAGTTCAGGGACACATTTGAAATAAATCTCAACACCATTAAAATCCAATATTTCTTGATACACGTCAATCAAACCAGGTTGCCTTGAGGTTTGCGCTATGATTTTTGAAATCATTGATTCTGCATTTACCAATATAACTTCATTTTTTCCAACCATTTTAGCAACTTGAATATTTCTCTCATCATAAACTACCGAGGTTATATGGTAAGGGGTACTCCTCCTGCAAGGGTTTTTTACAATTGTTAATAATGTCTTAATCAGTAGTATGTCAGCATCACCTGACATACTTGGTGGCAGAACAATAATCGACTTTGCGAAATTGATAGAGACCATGTCAAGATCGGTCATTACTGTCTGGTTTCCACGCCGACAAATAATGCGTGCTCGTGGTTTCCCACCAAGACGATCTCGAATAAGCTGCTCCATTTCCGTCTTATCTACATCTGCGAGAATAACAATACATGAATCTTTTTGATTCTCATTAGCAATAATTAATTCGGAAATAATAAGGAAAATATGTGGCGACCAACCCAGCAATAAACTATGACCTGTTTCAATAACTATTGAGCGCCCTTTTTTTAGTTCCTCAAGCTTACCTTCTATCCCTGCCGTTAAAATACCAATAAGAATGCTGAGTACAAAAATACTTGTAATTACAAGTAAAACGGAAACCAGGCCTAACTCCCACTGTCCGAAGGGTATCTTTCGATCAAGGACCAATTCACTAAATACCCAGATTTGTTGTAAAAAAGTTCTTTGCTTTTCATAACTATAAAACCATACAAAAACCGCACTAATCAAAACCAAAAAAGTGGTAACAAAAAACAAACAATATACAAGCGCTAAAGTACCTTTAGCCATTATATTATCAAACAAGTACTTTAATTTACTAGATGAAGATATCTTCATTAGATTTGCGCCCATTCATAAATAAATATGGGGCTGTCCTAGATAACTAGCCCAACCTATCTTTAACCCATTGAGTCAGTTGAATTCTGAGGCTTCGTTTTTCTGATTCCATTTTACCCAATAGGGACAGTATATCGTCTATAGTTACTGAAACACATCTGCTTTCCCCCCTTCATTCTGTTTTTCAGGCACAATTTGCCCGCTGAATAGATCTACCACGTTTGATGTTGTGTGCCACACACATCAATTGAAAGCGTGTGCGATTACGCTTGATACCCAGATAACGAGCCTTTGCCATCCCATAATGTAGCTTCAGCACACCAAAGACACGCTCGACGGTACTGCGAACACTGGAATGGGTTCGGTTAAAGAATCTATCTTCTGCTGTTAAAGGGCGGTTACGATAGGCGCGTTTTGTGAGTCTGTTACCGATGCCTTGTTGCGAAAGCCAATCTGCGTGTTTCTGACTTTGATAAGCACTATCTGCATAGACCGCGGATTCGTCACCTTCTAGTAAGTCGGTAAAGCAGTTGGAATCATGTACGCTACCCGAGGTGAAGTCTGCGGCCTTGATCAGGCCATCTTCATCAACACTCAGGTGGGCTTGTACGCCAGTAGCAGGATGGGAAAAAGGTCAAGTAGAAAACCAAGTCGGTAATATCAGAAAATGGCCATTCACACCGCGAGCTAAGTTTGATAGCTTTGCTGAATTAAATACATAGTTAGCACAGCGTTGCGAGGAACTGAGTAGCCGAAAACATCCAACATTACCGTCTCA
>DTSI01000085.1:19519-28439 GCA_012965425.1 Methylococcaceae bacterium | reverse complement strand
TTTGTTTCGCACGTCCGGTAAAAGAACTTACCATGGTATTGCAGATCTGGTTAAAAATTCCACCAAATGCCATTCCTGCAATTTTACTCGACATCTCAAAGTCAAGATCCAGTGAGATCTTACTCGCATCTTCTCTTAGCGGAGTAAAATTCCAGTCCCCTTCCAAATATGAAAACGGTCCATCAATTAACACCATTTTTATATTTACCGGGCCATTTAACTGATTACGCGTCGTAAATGAGCTCTTAAAACCACTGCGGGATACATTCACCGTCGCTTCAACAAAACCAACCTTCCTAACCAATACCCTACTGCCACTGCACCACGGTAAAAATTCAGGATAAGATTCAATATCATCAACAAGATCAAACATCGATTGCGCGGAGTATTTCACTAAGGCACTTTTATTAACAACCGGCACGCTCCCTCCTAAAATTTAATAAATTGACGTTATGCAACGTCAAAGAATTCCAATAACATGTATGAAAACCAAAAAAACAGCGGCCGGAGAAACATAACGAACCAATACAACCCAACAATAAAAAAGCCCTTTATTATTCAATTGCAACTCGTCCTGACTGTGCTGTCGCCTCATAACCCAACCAGCAAAAACAGCAATCAACAAGCCACCTATAGGTAACATTAAATTAGCTGTCAAAAAATCTAACAATTCAAAAATATTTTTACCTAAAACGGTTACATCCGCCCATTCATTAAATGACAGAACGGTGCCTAAACCAATGAACCAAACCACTGACCCTAACAAGACACAGGCTTTTAACCGGCTATAGCCTTTATTTTCCACCATCCAGGCAACCGCGGGTTCAATCAAAGAAATGGATGAAGATAAGGCTGCAAAAACCAATAAAACAAAGAACAACGTGCCGAAAATAACACCGCCAGTCATTTGTCCAAAGGCAATGGGTAGAGTCTGAAAAATGAGCCCTGGCCCTGTCGAAGGTTCCAACCCATTTGCAAAAACCAAGGGAAAAATGGCAATTCCTGCCAAGAGCGCAACGACAGTATCTGCACCCGCAACCATAAATACGGTTTTAGCGATTGAAACATCTTTCGGTAAATAAGAGCCATACACCATAATCGCCCCCATGCCCAAACTCAAGGTAAAAAATGCATGCCCCATAGCAGTTAATACACTATTTCCCGTAATTTTACTAAAATCAGGATTAAACATAAATGACAGCCCCTGATCATAGGCATCGGTATTCATCGCGTACCCAACCAACAAAATCAATAAAACAAACAAACTGGGCATTAAAAAACGAACCGCTTTTTCCAAACCATCCTGCACCCCTCTAACCACCACCAACATGGTCAGAATCATAAATGTGCTATGCCAAAAAACCTGACGCCCTGGGTCTTGGACAAAAGAATCAAATAAGCCTCCTATTTGCTGAACACTACCGTCCATAAAAGTGCCAGTGATTGCTTTTAAGACATAAGCGAGAGCCCAACCGGCAATAACACTGTAATAAGACAAAATAATCATTCCGGCACTAACGCCTAACCACCCTAAATACTGCCATCGTGAATCTGCACTGGCTTCTTTAGCTAATTTTTTCATAGCATTAACCGGACTTTGTCGCCCACGTCGCCCAATCATGGTCTCAGCCATCATAATTGGGATGCCAATCACCACGACACAAAGCAAGTATACGATAACAAATGCACCGCCACCGTTTTCCCCTGTGATATAAGGAAACTTCCAAATATTACCTAACCCAACAGCCGAACCGGTAGCGGCCAAAATAAACGCAAACCGCGACGACCATTCGCTGTGTTTCTTACTCTTTGTATTAGCCATAGCTCACCAAATCCAAGTCTTGTAACTTACAACAAAAAACTTAAAAGAACCCAACAATCAACTGGGAATTCAAATCAACTCACGCCTACCCTGCCCTACTCTCTATTATTACTACTCATCATCAAAACCATAGAGCCTTCTGAATAACAGCGCAACCTGCATAAATCAAGTACAATAATATTATGACATTGCAAACCTATTAATCATACTCTCTAAAACTATGGCAGGAAAAAAAACCACCAAAAAGAAGAGTGCTACCGCCACCATTGCCAATAATAAAATCGCCCGCCACAACTATTTTGTAGAAGATAGCTTTGAAGCCGGTTTGGTTCTGGAAGGCTGGGAAGTAAAAAGTCTACGTGAAGGTCACATTCAATTAAAAGAAAGCCATATCTTTATTAAACGCGGAGAAGCTTGGCTCCAGGGCGCTCATATTTCCGCTCTCACCTCAGCATCCACGCATATCATTCCTAATGCTATTCGTTCTCGGAAGTTATTACTTCACCGACAAGAATTAAACAAACTCATAGGGAATGTTGAACGCAAAGGCTATACTTTAGTCCCACTGGCAGTATATTGGAAAAATGGCCATATAAAACTGTCATTAGGCCTTGCTAAAGGTAAGAAATTACACGACAAAAGAGCGACCGCTAAAGACCGTGATTGGCAACGCGAAAAGTCCCGCATCATGAAACAAACACGCTAATAAACGCCTATGAAATCACACCCAAATTTATGTAAAGCTAATGACAGCCTGCTCCTTATTGTCGACATACAAACCAAACTTTTGGCGGCTATGTCCCAGCCCGTTAGTGAAGAAATTATCGACAAATCTGAACGCCTGATTACGGCTGCAAAATTACTCAATATCCCCATTTGGGTGACCGAACAATACCCTCAAGGTCTTGGACCCACGCACCCTAAAATTTTAGAACTATTACCACAGGACTATCAACACTTTGAGAAAACCAGCTTTTCTTGTTGCGCAACTGACAATTTCCTAACCTTATTAAAAACAAGTCACCGACCTAAAATAATTTTAGCCGGACAGGAAACGCATGTTTGTGTGTTACAAACAGCACTCGAATTAACAACAGCCGGCTTCTCTGTCTATATTATTGAAGATGCTGTTTGTTCGCGCAATGCTGAACATAAATTCTATGCTTTAAATCGACTCGCACAACAAAATATCACGATTACTAATTTCGAATCGGTCTTATTTGAATGGTTAGAAAATGCATCACACCCACAATTTAAAGCCATTACGGCGTTACTATATTAGAATCTTTTAACCTTTACCCTATAAACAAATACAAATGGCTAAACAACAGTTATCTCTAGTTTATGACAAACAATGCCCTGCATGTAATTACTATTGTCAGTTGATACGCATTAACGAAACAGTGGGTGAGCTTATCTTAATTGATGCCCGTGACAACGACCCTATTATGGAAAAAATAACCAGCCAAGGGCTCGATATTGACCAGGGAATGGTCCTTGTCATCGACGGCACACTCTATTATGGCGCTGACGCTATTCAGGCCCTTGCCTTAATGAGTAGCCGCTCCGGATTCTTTAACCAATTAAATTACCAAATTTTTAAACACCCATTGATTGCCAAAAATCTTTATCCACTGTTAAGGATGAGTCGCAATATCCTCTTAAAATTATTACGTAAAACCAAAATAAATAACTTAAACCTAAAAAATAACCAGCATTTTTAACAACCGGCTAATGGAGGCATTCATGTTGAAACCAATAAAAAACACACCCTCAGTTACATTTATTTTTCTTAGCCTCTGCCTTATCAATCCGCTCACCGTGATAGCCGATGCAAGCGTTAGCATGTCTAAAGAACTTTTATTTGAAAACAACACCACACTAAAAAGTAACCGGATTCATGCAAAAATGATCCGAGTCACGTTCCCACCACTTTACAAAAGCCCTTGGCATACCCACCAAGGTCCGGGACCACGTTATATTTTAAAAGGGTCGTTAAAAATAACCGAAGGAAAACAAGTCAACACCTATTCAGCCGGTGAGGTTTTTTGGGAATCTGGAAAAAGAATGCGCGCCGAAAACCTTAGCAATGAAGAGGCAGAACTCGTTTTATTTGAGTTGGTGCCGCAATAAATATTTAAAAAACCAGCCACACCTCTGACGGCAATAAGCAAAGTTATTTGCTTATTGCCGCTGTCTCTATGTCTAACCGCTCAACATAAATAATAACGCCGAACATAGGGTGATCAAAATAATGTGTTTCACTTAAACGAATACGGCGCCGCTGATCAATTAAATAAAACACCCCTTCTTTTTCCAGTTCGAACTGTACCTTTAAATGCAAATAGTAGCCACGTTCTAAGGTAATAGACCCTTGTACCGGATCAGCATTATTCATGGCAAATGGCGCACTGAATATAATAGACTTACTTGAAGAATCACTCTTAACCGACTGTAGCCAAGCCGTATGTATGAGTGGATGGTAATCCTTTCGACGCAGCAATTGCCGATAAGATGACTGCAAATAAAAATCATCTGTGTTCAAACGAGCAAATTGAATCGGATTGATCAATAAAAGTGACTTTGGAAATGTCGTGTGTGTTAAATCAAAATGTTTCCGAGGTAATTTAATAGCCGTTAACTTTCCTGCAAAGGTCTCCGTATTAGCCCTTGTTTGCTCAAAGACAATGAGTTCAAAATGATACCAATTGTCTTTTGCTAAAACCTTTTTGCCCATTAGCATACTTAAAAAAATGCTCAAACAGAGCCCAAAAAACACTCGCGCATGAACACTTTTTTTTACGGTCACAATGAAATATCCGTTAATAACGCAGTCATAACCGCTATTTTATTTTGTGTCGTTTTAAAGGGCCGAGAAAATCGCAATTTATCTGCTCCCTCTAACCGATAAATAGCCGGTTGCGTTTGAACTAATGTTATTAATTTGACAGCATCAACCTTAGGGCTTGCAGTAAAAACTAAGCGCCCACCCGAAGCATTCACTTCTATCTTCTTAATACCTAATTTGGCAGCTTGCTGTTTTAATTGCGTTATTTCAAATAAATTTTTCACGGCATCAGGTAACAACCCGAATCGGTCAATCATCTCAATCTGTAATTCTCGTAAATCAATTGAATCACTGGCATTCGCTATGCGTTTGTATAAGACTAAGCGATTATGTATATCCGGTAAATAATCTTCAGGAATAAGCGCAGTACATTGTAAGTCAACCTCTGGACCGGTATCTATCGGTCGTTCAAGTTCTGGGTGCTCACCTGATTTGAGCGCCGCTATCGTACGTTCTAATAATTCCGTATAAAGTGTGAACCCTATTTCCTGAATTTGCCCACTTTGACCATCCCCTAATAACTCACCCGCACCGCGTATTTCTAGATCATGCGAGGCTAACATAAACCCAGCCCCTAACTCACCGGAAGTTTCAATCGCTTCGAGTCGCTTAAGGGCATCCTTAGTGATCAGTTTCTTCGGTGGAATTAATAGATAAGCATAAGCACGATGATGTGAGCGACCCACTCGTCCGCGTAATTGATGTAATTGGGCTAAACCTAATTTATCCGCACGATTAATAATGATGGTATTAGCAGAAGGTAAATCAATACCGCTTTCAATGATCGTGGTACAAATCAGAATATTAAATTTTTGATGGTAAAAATCCAACATGATTTGTTCCAACTCCCTTTCAGGCATTTGTCCATGTGCAATCTCAATCCGTGCTTCAGGCAATAATCTTTGCAGCTCTCGAGCCTGACGCTCCATGGTTTTAACTTCATTATGTAAAAAATAAACCTGTCCTCCACGCTTAATTTCGCGAAGACAAGCCTCCTGCACCATTGAGTCAATCCACTCCGAGATAAACGTTTTAATAGAATGACGATTCGGTGGGGGGGTCGCAATAATTGACACTTCACGTAACCCTGACATGGCCATATTGAGCGTTCTAGGAATCGGGGTTGCAGTTAATGCTAATAAATCAAGTTCATGGCGAATCTTCTTAAAGTGTTCTTTTTGACGGACCCCAAAGCGGTGTTCCTCATCAATAATCACTAACCCTAAGTTTTTATAATTAATTTCTTTAGAAAATAACTTGTGCGTGCCAATGATAATATCCACAGCACCGCGGGAAATATCATCAATAATTAATTTCTGTTTTTTAGGGCTTAAAAAGCGTGAAATAACCTCTACTCTAATGGGCCAATCAGCCATTCGATCTCGGAAATTCTGGAAATGCTGCTGTGCTAAAAGTGTTGTGGGCACTAAAACTGCAACCTGCTTAGAATTCTGTACCGCTATAAAAGCAGCACGCATCGCCACCTCGGTTTTACCAAAGCCAACATCGCCACAGACCACTCGATCCATGGGCTGTACTTTTGACATATCGTCCAGAATACTTTCTATCGTTGTGCGTTGATCAGGCGTTTCTTCAAAAGGAAAAGCGGCCGCAAAGGAATGATATTCCTCTAATTGACACGCAAATGAAAAGCCTTTGTTCAGGGTACGTTTAACTTGGATTTCTAAAAGTTCGGTCGCAACATCCCGGACTTTCTCAATAGCCTTTTTCTTGGCCTTACGCCATTGTTCACCACCCAGTCGATGAAGGGGGGCACTATCTACATTCATTCCTGTATAACGGCCAATGAGATGTAAAGAAGAAACAGGTACATATATTTTGTCATTGCCTGCATATTCTAACGTTAAAAATTCTGCTGCTATGCCACTCAATTCTAAAATCTGTAGCCCCAAATAGCGTCCCACGCCGTGGTCTTGGTGTACAACCGGTGAACCAATTGATAATTCATTAAGATTACTCAATACATTTTCAAGCTCTCGGGCAGTTGACTTTTTTCTGCGCCGACGTTGCTGAACTTTTGAGCCTAATAATTGACTTTCGGTAATAATTGCAACGGCTTGTGTTGGCAAATAAAGCCCATGGTCAATGGGGGCTACAAGAATACATCGGAGTTCACTCGATACGAGAAAATCATTCCAACTCGCAACTGAAAAAACACTGATCTGATATCTTTTTAATTGCTCAATCAGCGCCTCTCTATGCCCGGGTGTTTCCGCTACAAAAAGCACTTTACCCGGCATTTGCTTAACAAACCGCTTCAAGGCAAAAGCGGGTTCTTTTAATCGTTCATTGATTGCAACATCGGGGAGTTCTAAACAAGAAAAATCCACTTCATCTTTGGTTAGTCGGTTACCTTCCCCTATAAAAACTTGCCGAAAAGAACGCATTCTTTTATCCAATGCAGGAGCCTCAATAAAAAGAGCCTCAGGCGCTAATAAAGGTCTTTCTAAATCATATTTACGCTGCTCATAGCGTAATACAATCTCCTCATAAATAGCAGCTGCCTGTTCTGTTACTTCTAATCCCCTGAAAAAAACAGTCTCCGCGGGTAGGTAATCAAATAGGGTATCTGTGGCCCCCACAAATAAGGGTAAATAATATTCAATGCCCCCGGGCATAATACCCTGAGTCACATCATTGTAAATGGAGTTATTTAAAGGCGCTGAAGGAAATTGCAACCTGAAATTCTTTCTAAATTGTTTAATCGAATCATCCGTTACAGGAAATTCTCGGGCAGGAAAAAGACTAATAGACTTAACTTTCTCTAACGACCGCTGGGTTTCTGGATCAAAGGTTCTGATTGACTCCACTTCGTCATCAAATAATTCAATCCTATAAGGTAAAGCGCTCCCCATAGGAAATAAGTCTATAATTGAACCACGAATTGAAAATTCAGCATGCTGCAAAACTTGACTGACATATTGGTAACCTACAGAATCCAAACGAACTCTTTGTTCTGCTAACTTAAATAAGCCGCCAA
Organism: Methylococcaceae bacterium; assembly: GCA_012965425.1. GTDB lineage: Bacteria > Pseudomonadota > Gammaproteobacteria > Methylococcales > Methylomonadaceae > OPU3-GD-OMZ. The sequence continues at coordinate 20,768 of DTSI01000085.1, read as the reverse complement.
CACGAATTTCAAAACTATTGGCTAAAATATGCCTTCGAGGCGCCAACCGTTGCATTAAAGTAGCCACAGAAACAATCAACACCCCCCGCTCGACTGTTGATAGTCGGGTTAAGGTTTTTAAGCGTTGGGAAATGATTTCCGGCAACGGTGAAAAAACATCGTAAGCTAAGGTTTCCCAATCCGGGAAATGCAAAATAACATCTTGATCTTGCAGAAAAAAAGAAACCTCATGTTCTAACCGTAACGCCGTATGATTATCCTGTGTGACAACCACAAGAAATTGATTGTTCTGTTGAATAGTCAATGCTATTGCGAGCGAGTCGCCACAACCTGCCAACCCTTTCCAGCCCAGAGGACTTTTAGTTGACGTAGGCAAATTGGTTTTAAAAAATGGTAAGTCTATACGCATAAGTACTTAAGGTTTATGGCCGGATAAATTCATGTAAATCATCAATAAAAAATTTAACTGTTATTTTGCAAAAACATCGCATCGCCATAACTAAAAAAACGGTACTCCTCTGTTATTGCACGCTGATAAGCAGCTTTAATCAGCTCATACCCTGAAAATGCAGACACTAACATTAACAAGGTGGACTCCGATAAATGAAAATTAGTAATCATCGCGTCCACAGACTTAAATTTATAACCCGGTATTATAAACAAGTCAGTAAAACCGGTATTAGGTAACAACACCCCGGTAACAGATGCTGACTCAAGTGCCCTGACAGCCGTCGTCCCGACCGCAATAACACGCCCCCCATTAGCCCTGACCTTATCGATTGCCTGAATAGTATCAGCCGTTACTTCAAAATGTTCTTCATGCATAATATGCTGATTTAATTGTTCAACCCGAACCGGTTGAAAAGTCCCGCTTCCGACATGTAATGTCACATATGCAAAATCAACTCCCTTCTCTTTTAGAGCTTGTAAAAGGGCTTGGTCAAAATGTAATCCTGCTGTTGGTGCAGCGACTGCGCCTTCATGCTTAGCAAAAACAGTTTGATAGCGTGCTCTGTCTTGCGCTTTATCGGGGCGCTGTATGTACGGGGGAAGCGGTATATGTCCAATATCATTTAACACTGAAAAAACAGATTGAACCGATTCAAATATAACCTCAAAAAGATCTCCATGCCGGGCTATCACCCGGCAGCTATACCCTTTCTCCAGCTCAATAACTGTATTTGGTTTAGGCGCTTTACTGGCTCTAATGTGTGTCAGCACAGAAGTCTCACTAATAATTCTTTCGAAT
>DTSI01000085.1:0-19505 GCA_012965425.1 Methylococcaceae bacterium | reverse complement strand
AGTTCAACTTTTCCGCCTGATTGTTTATGCCCCCAAATCCGCGCTGGAATGACACGCGTGTCATTAAAAACTAGGATATCTTTTTCATTAACCAACGCAATTAAATCTAAGAATTTCAGGTCACTAATAGCCCCTTGATCTGCACCCACGTTCATCAATCGACTTCCGGTTCGCTCAGCTAGAGGCTCTTGAGCAATTAACGCTTTTGGCAATGGGTAATAGAAGTCACTTTTATGCATACCGTCCTTTTAAATAAATGATTCAGGAAGACGCGCGTCTAAATTCTGCCATTGCATCAATAGCCAACTTTCTTTAGCAAACGCCTGATTAAAAGCCTTTAAAAAATAACTTTTTCGCATAATACAAACTATTATCCTTTAATTATAAAAAGACCGCTATGCTATAAAAGAAATATCTAAGTACGACTTTCTAAACAATTAAATTAACTGGCTTTATAAATAAGTTTTATTTATAATTCATCAGCAATGCCGGGGTGGTGAAACTGGTAGACACGTTGGATTCAAAATCCAATTTCTTCGGAAGTGCCGGTTCGATTCCGGCCCTCGGTACCACTATAAAATATCCTTGAAGTACAATAATTGCACTTCAAGGATATATTTCATCTCTCGATACAAATAAGCATCTATTTCACAGCACTGTTTATCGCCATTTCAATTCATCACATCGACTAAGCAATATAACTTACTCCTGCAATAACTTTGCTATTAGCATTTTCTATCCATCCACTTTAACTATCGTAACCCGGCACCTCAGCCACCGATCTAACCCAAAACGTAAGCATTAAAAAAGGTGTATTCCAACACCGATCAGAATACACCCAAGTACTTATTTTCTTACCACCCTGTCTCTAGAACGAACAAGTCGAAGTTTACTAACCGGTTTTGAAAAAATAAACGTAAAAAACCTTAACGCAGTTACTTTTTATCCAACCCATGTTCATGTAACAGACTGTCACCCGCAGGACTGACTGCTTCTACACCGATACCAAACTTATAAACCATTAAACCACCTAAATCTGCACCTAAGGTGAGTACTGCACATAGCAAAGCAGAAGAGATAAGATGAAATACATTCGCTTCTTTGCAAAAGAATAGTCTCGCACGAAAACGCCAAACCGATAAAATTAAGCCTAACAGCGCCACAACGAGTCCATACCATTTATGTTTTTCTAAAATGCCATGAACCTCTAATCCATGAGGCACATTAGACGCAGCATGAAAACCTGCAATAACCGTAAAAACAGAACTAATAGCGCCAAGATAGAGAAGCCCACTCGCCATCTGTCTTAACTCTTTATTTTTCGTCAAACTGCCAATGACATCCATGATAAAAAAGGTTGGAAATAAAACAATGGGGAAATGAATGATTAACGGATGAATATTGGGTAATGAATTAACTCCCGGTATTAATGCGAAGAAAAGATCACCCAACGGTTTACTGGTCAGGTCTTCAAAAAACACAACGATTAAATTAACCAGATCAGCCATTCCTGGCGCTAAACTACCCCCATGAACCCCTAAAGAAATAAAAGAACTTAAGTCAAACATTGTGTTGAAAAATACCTCATTAATAATACGAAGAGAGTATAGCTAAGAATAGTGATCGATCAAGTCACATGCACGCAACGATACGACTCATAATCACCGCTATCAAAAAACTAAATATTGCCTACAATCCCGAAAAAACCTTTAATACAAACAGAAAGGCGAATCCCGAAAGATTCGCCTTTAACCGACTATGCGCGCGTCAAACCTCTAGTCGTTTTTCGCCTAAAGATTCAAGGGGGAAATATTTAAAGCATCTCTTTCCCATCAACCACTACTTGTGTCACTTTTCCGAATCGATCGATCGAACAAGATGCCTTTGAGAATTTTTCACTGCCGTCATACGTCAAAGTAACAAAGGTATCTTTATCAGATTCACTGTTACTAACAACGTAAGCCTTTTCACCCGTATGCTTCAGAATAGCTTTAGGACACTGGTACTGTGCGATTCTAGACATATTACTATAATGAGTCAGGACTGCATTAGATGCCCTCTTTTCATTAGAAACCCCTGATGTTGCAATGATAACCCCACCAGTGATCATCACACAAACAAATGCAATCAGAATCTTGGTCACTTCAGACATTTTCTCTTCAGCCATGCTTAATACCCCTTCAGTCAATATTAACTTCAATTTAATGTGGTATTTTAGACTGAACTGGAACAAAACTCAAAGACTGCCTACAAAAAACTAACGTCTACGAAATTAGTTGACCCTTAATTTCTCCCTAAGGCCACCTTGGCGGCCAATTTTGACCTTAATAGCCTGCGTGAGAACATCTTTATCAGCAACCACCCAAACCTTATCCCGAGCACGAGTCACCGCTGTATAAACAACTTCCTTGGTTAAAATAGGGTTATAGCTTTCGGGCAAGACTAACATCACCCCTCTATATTGTGAACCCTGGCTTTTGTGAACAGTTAACGAAAAAGCTGTCTGGCACTTTGGCAAGCGTGACGGGAGAATTTTCTTAATGTCTCCATTAGACTGCTCAAAACAGACCATGAGCTGCTTGTTTTGCTCAGGGTCTGGCAAACAAATACCGACATCACCATTGAAAATGCCTAAAACAGCGTCATTTTCATGAATCAATACGGGTCTCCCTACATACCATTGTTCTGGCTGAAGAATAATATTATTATCACGTAATCGCTGCTCAACACCTAGATTTATAGCTTCAACACTTTTGGGTCCGCGCTTGTTGGTACAAAGCACTACAAAATCAGCTAACTTTTCAAAAAGCTGGCTGACTGTTTTTTTATCTGCAATGGCCCTAAAAAAGCAATGGTATTTTTGCGTGATAAAATCCATATAATCCGCATCCATGCAGTTAACTGCCTCAATAGCGGGATCCATTAACATCGCCCATGCCTCACTTGCACGTTGTTGATTAACCAAAACGGCCAATGCCTTAATTTGGGTATTAAATCGATAGGTTTTCAACAACTCACAGGCGGTAACAGATGTACTTGCTGAAAGATCCGCTAACACAGAGCCTGTTTCAACTGAAGATAATTGATCTTTATCACCGACCAACACAACCCTCGTTTGCGCTGTTAAAGCCGTCACTAATTTAGTCATTAAGGACAAATCAATCATTGATGCCTCATCAATCACCAGCAAATCACAATCAATAGGATTAGCCTTATTATGAGTGAACAGTGAACTACCGTAACGAAACCCTAACAAACGATGAATCGTTGTCACTTCTTGCGGTATGGCTAATTGAATTTTTTCATCACAAGGCAAACCAACTCTATTTTCATTTATTGCATATTGGAGACGGACCGCAGCTTTTCCTGTGGGTGCGACCAATGCAATTTTCAACGACCGGTTAGCTAACTCCAGCTCCATTGCCAGCAACTTAACAACCAAGGTTGTTTTACCGGTGCCAGGCCCCCCAGAAATGACACTAAAAGACTGTTGCAATACCTTTGCAAGCACATCACGTTGTATCGTAGCGTCTGCATTCGTCACAGGAAAATAACGCTCAAGTAATCCAAACAAAAGCGCCTTATCCCGCTTATAAGCGGAATAGCGCAGGATTTTTTCAGCCAGTATATTTTCATAATGCCAGTGGCGATAAAAATAAAGTTTATTGCATTCCATAACAAGCGGTTTCTTTTGCTCGCCATTAAACCAACAACTACGGAGTAGCAATGCTTGTTCTTGAGCGCCTAATGAAATGCAGGTATCCCCTCGCTTAATGGCTTGCTGAAGTTCCATTAACAAAGTTTCAAAGTTTATCTTATCCCTTCCTATCAAGCCTGACCCTGCTAACAAAAAATGTCTCAACGCCCAATCCATAGCACGACCAGACTGTTTATCGACTAATTTATCCATCAGTAAATAACCGGGTTAATTGTTGTAATTTATCAGCGTCCGGTAGAAAAGAATAAACGCCACTGCCCGGCCGATCAGACGCCATGCCTCGAACAAATAAATAAAGCACGCCGCCAAAATGGCTACGGTAATTATATTCAGGAACCTTTTCTTGTAAAAAACTAGTTAACACCACACTATAAAGCCAGGCTTGTAGGCCATAATTATGTGTACGCATCGCTTCTATCATTCCTGCTGAACTGTAATCATCTAAATAATTACTTTTATAATCGATCAGATAATATTTGCCCTGATAAAAGCACACCAAATCAATAAAGCCGGTCATATACCCGACTAAATTTTTAGACGTTAAAGACCTATAGGTCGCCTCATTCCCCAAAATAGCATTAATCTGCTCCGTATTAATTTGCGCATGCGATAAATAAAAAGGCATTTCTTTGATGCAGTGTTGATCGTCAATTTGCGCAAGATAAAAATCATGACCTTGTTCGTTCAACGGTGTACTAACAACCTGTTGTAACAAATCAGTCATTAATGCAGGGCGATCAAGCTTCAACCCAAAACGCGCACAAGCCTGATCAACTTTAAAGGCACTATCACCGTGCCTGGCAAGTTCAGCAAAAGCATTTTTTTCTAATAACTCATGAACCACATTTCCGAGCCGACTTCCTCTTGGTAAGTGATCGACTACAGGCACCACAAGGCCCTCTAAAGACCCATCGTCACTGTTGTCACGCCTCCCTTCGTCAACCTCGTCAATACTCAGTGTTGCCAACCCTGTGTAACTATTTATCTGCCACAGTGTTTTAAGATCACGAAGGCACTTTTCAGGTGCTATCAGTAGCGGCGTTTTCTTTATCGACCGTAGCTGGCTAACGGATTGATCTGCTGACAGTAAATGATATTCAAAAAAAGTACGATGCTGGCTCACCCGCGCCTGTAAATCACCTTGTTGCCGGCTAAAATCATCACTCAACTCTGAATTATTTACTGACGTATTAAATAACAACCACGACAAGGCTGAACGATTACTATTTTCCTTTGTACGAACATTGGCCCAAGCAATATAACACCTTAATTTCGCCCTCGTCATCGCGACATAACTTAACCGAATATCTTCTGCAAAGGACTCTTGCAGGGCTAACTGTTTTCGATCTTCAAATTTTTCAGACCCTAAATCCACCACCATTAAATCATTCTCATGACATTGAATCACTGAATTCTCTTTCTGAACATGTTTATTCTGCTGCCATAATACGGGACAAAAAACAACTGAGAACTCCAAACCCTTTGAGCGGTGCACTGTCAAAATATTGATCGCCTGCTCATCGCTTTCTAAGCGTAACAATTCCTGTTCAGAATACTTCAAGTCAGTCATGGACCGTTGTAACCAATCCAGTGTCCCGTTTATGTTTAGATTTTCTTGTGTTTCTGCCGCCTGTACTAATTCAGCCAATTGCAGAATATTACTCATCTTCCTTTCAAAAGTTGAGCAACTAGAGAGTTTACAAGCAACCTCCTCAGTTGCTAACAACTTATAGGTCATTGCTAACAACCCTTTCTTTTCCCAGATTAAATAATATTCTGATAGTCGTGATGACCATTGCCCCAGAAAGCCACCATTTTCCACCGCTGAAATTAATTCTGGGGCACTCACATTTAACCACGCTACCGTTAAAAACTGTTTCAATAACACGGTATTATTGGGTTGTGCTATTGCCTGTAATATTAAATAAAACTCCTTAGCTTCAGTGGTCTCAAATACCGATTTAGCACTATTCAACACACTCGGAACGCCGACTTCACGTAACAAATTTTGATAGTCCATTGCTTGCGCATTAGAGCGGACCAAAATTGCAATATCCTTAGGAAGGATAGCTGTCGTTCGTCCCTGAACAGATTGCTCAAAGACATGACCCGGCGTGAGTAGATTAATAATTTCATTAACGACCGCAATAGAAATTTGCGCTTGTGCGTTAGTCGACTGTAAAAAACCGCTGTTATTATCTGCATTACAAGCTAATTGCCATAACACCATACCCGGTAAGCGGTGACCATCTGATTTAAAACAATTGGTCTCATCGAGTAATGCGGCTTGACACGACTGATAGCTTAAGCCCTTTAATAAAAAAACATCATCCTGACTTTCAAAAATCGTATTAACCGCACCGACCATACGAGGACTTGATCGCCAATTATCAGTTAAGGTGTATTGGCGATGTGCTGATTTTGCCGCATTGAAATAGGAAAAAACATCGGCCCCTCTAAATTTATAAATGGCCTGTTTAGGGTCACCGATCAAATATAAAAAGTGTTTTTCCTGTGCAAATAATTGTGAAAAGATAGTCCATTGCTGCTGATCGGTATCTTGAAACTCATCAATCAGCGCCACTTGAAAACGCTTCTGCAATGCCTTTTTAAGGCTGATCCCATCGCCTTGGACCATTAAGTCAGCCAGGCGTCCAATCAAGCAATCAAATGACGCCGATTGAATTTCTTCAAGAACAGCGTCTTCCTTATTTTGAATATAGGCCAGCAACGATCCACGTAGCGCAATGTGAGCAGACTCACTTGTTTCGATAACCTTCTCGATAGCTCCAAAATGAATCCCTAAATCCGCTAAATCCGCTAAATAATCAATCTTCCGGTCTAACCCTGTTTGTGTTTTCGTGGTTCTGAATTTTTGACCATTCAAACCTTCTAGAACACCTTGATAAGACAAAGAATTTAAAGCCTCTAACGGAAACGTCAAACGTTCCGTAGTTAACCATTGCTGAATAGCTTTATGATACGAGGAAAAATGCGCCTGAAAAGTTTTCTTAAAAAACGGTTGAGCCACGGCCTCTGACAGTCTATGTGAATATAACTCAAACTGGCAATTCAAATCCTCTTTAGCTGTACTCACTTGCGTAAGGCACGCCATTAATGGTTGCGTTTCAGGATAAACCGTCACGCCTCCCCCAATACCATTAATACTTGCCAATAACGCGGTTGGATTATCATATTGCGCGGTTAAAATTGCCCCCTCGTGCGGTGCTAATGGATAAATCGTTTGGCGCCAAAAATCATCAGCAAGCTGCTGCCGAATAGACTGGCTATCCCCAATAAGATCAAGCTCAAACAATTGTTTACTTTCAACCGCAAACTCTTGTAACGTCTTATAACAAAACCCGTGGATAGTAAAAATAGCACTCTGATCAAGACCTAACAATGCCGCTTTTAGTCGCTGCAGGACAACCGATTCTTCAAGTTCTAAGCCTTGTAACCACTGTAAGGTAGTATCATCTAAACCGGTCTTCTCAACTGAAATACTGTGATATATTTCTGCCAACTTTAACCGTATTCGCTCTTTTAACTCAGCGGCTGCCGCATGCGTAAAAGTTACCACTAATAGTTGGTCAATTAAAAAACCATGCTCCACAATAAAACGTAAAAAAAGCATTACAATCGTATATGTTTTTCCGGTACCGGCATTAGCCTCTATTAAATTTATCCCGGGCAGCAAAACCTCGCGCGTCACCTCAAAGCGTGTCTTGGACATCAACCTGGCTCCAGAAGGGCAATAAAACATTTAAACAATAATCTTCAAAAGCAGAATCCAATAAGTTTTCCCCCAGACTCAGGTGCCGACCCAGCAGGCAAACTTCTGCCGCTCCATAGCGCCTTTGTTTTTCAAGTGTCTCATGTGCTACGTCCATCGGACTTTTCTTTACTCTATTGCCATTGTTCTGGGCACTGTGTTGATTCATATAAGCAAATGCAGGCTCAATAAATAAAGCACTGGGTTCTAACAAGCCTTCACAATAAATGTTTATAAGCCCCTCTAATTCAATCTCTCCCTGAAGGGACTCAGGAAAGATAATGATTTTATTTCTGGTAATGAGCCGAGTGACTTGTGGTTTTTTTTGGCTTATCAGTAAATGCTGCAACAACGCGGCCATGAAATCACTTCCCTTCAAATCAGCGTATCGGTAAATTAAACAACCGAACTGATAACACCCGGTTAACTGCCCGGCAACCTGATAGCGACCCACTTGAACCGCAACATGAACATCATCAATACGTTCACCTAAATCATGCCTTCGCAATAATGCCACAAACGCCTCTAACTCAATATTTTTTTCAGAAAAAAATACCTCTGCAAGTGCTCCATCAGGCCAATGTCCCTCAGATTGTAAGCGTTGCTTACTAATCGGTTTCTGATTTAAGTTATCTTCAATCCACTGCTGATTAATTGCATAAGCCTCTAACCCTCTAACTGAGAAAGGTTCTCGCTCATCAGGAAAATTACGTAAAGCTCCTAATTCTACCCCTAAGCTATTTTTAAAAAAATACCGTTGTGGGTTTTTAAAAAAACGCACCAATTGCTTAAAGGGAATAAACGCCTCATCCTTATGCGATAACGCCCCTTGCCACCAAGGGTGCGCTAAAGAGTCTGGGTCACTGACTGCCACTGCTATTTTAAAGTTAACACTGGAAAAACTATCAAACTGACTTCCCTTTTCAAAATAACGGGAACTAAATGGATTCAAGGGATGCTTTATCACCAAATCTTTCAAATCATATTGACTTTCTAAGACTTGTAATAATTCTAAAATCACGAGGGCCGGTGACAACACATCATTACTTTTATTAGATTGGCCAATATAAGTCACAATCAATTTCTTCCGAACCGACAACATAACCTCTAAAAATTGATAACGATCGTCCAGAGAACGAGAACGATCGCCAATGCGTTTACAAACACCCATCAGATCAATGGTCTGAAATTTATCTCTTTTAGGAAATTCACCCTCATTCATTCCCAGTAGCGAAATCACCTTAAATGGAATTGAACGCATCGGCAGTAAAGAACAAAAAGTAAGTTGCCCTCTTAAAAAACCGTTACTGGATTTGGTTTCTGACAAAGTCCCTTTCAACCAATCTATTACGACCGGAAATTCAATTTCAACATCCGTAGCTAACTCACTTTCATCAGTGAACTCCTGTAACAAATTATTTAACTCTAACAGCTGTTCTTGCGACTGCCTGTCTTCAAAAAAAAGCTGCTCGGTATAAGTAATCAATAAGTCTGACCATTCGCTTCTTGAGCGAGACTGTTTTAATTCAGCCCCAACCTGGGTCAGAAAGACAATAAAACAATAGAGGCCGCCAAGCGCTTCCGCTTCATTTTCTTCTACACCAGCGTAAGGGAGAATCCCGGCAACAAATGAATCTTCATCGCCCATGAGGTACCCCATCATTAACCGATTTAAACTATGTTTCCAGGTGTTTTGCTCACCGCCAGGAAGGTCCAACTGTTGTTTATGTTGCTGCGATAATCCCCAACGAATACCGAGCTCTTTGATCCAAAAACGAACAAGACTTAACCGAGCTGCATTCAAGTCAAAGCGCGCACAAACAGCGGGTTGTTCTAAAACCGCCATGACATCACGCCACCCGACACGACTTTGGCTAAGCGTTAAGAATCGTATCAAACAATCCACCAGAGGATTATTCAACTTGAGGCTACGATCAGCAACAGTATGCTGAATATCACTGAAAACAGCCGCTATGAATGGAGCATAATCCTGAATATTAGGCGCCATAATCAAAATATCAGGCAATGCAATTTCAGGGTTTTTTTCTAACGTGGCTAACAATTGATCCTTCAATACTTCCACTTCCCGTAACCGAGAATGACAGGCATGAAAACAAATAGAGCCGTCATTAACCGCCAGTTTTTTAACGCAGCTGTTATTTAAAAGATCACTTTGAAGTTGCTGTAGATTTGTCCATTCATGACCGTCATGATCATCAAAGCTCGTAAACTCCTGATCAATGCGGCCTTCTTGTAAAATCAACTCTTGAAATTCCCACGCTAACTGCCCCAATGAGGATAGCAAAGGGTGATCCATTTCGAAAGACTCACCCGTTGAAGCTAAGCCACTCTCTATCAGGTTATTTTCAAGTACAGTTTTAGTATTTGATCGATTCCAATAAAATTGACTGGGCTGTAATAAATACAAATGTACATCGCAATGTTTGGAAAGACTCTGGATAAAGTTAAAAAAAATCGGTGGCATTGCATTCACACCCAGAACGGAAACACGCTCAGGTAATTGCGGTGCTAAAAAGCCCGCAGGTTTTTTATCTAATAAGTCTATAGCCTCTAACCAGACAGAGCCTCGATGCTTGTTTCCTAATGTTGCAACAATGTCCTGCCACAATCGCTGCTGCCAGCTTTCGCCCTCATGCGCGGTAACTAACGAATCATTTTCCCAGGCGTTTAACCAATCAGGCCGCATCATTTGATATTGATCAAACACATGTGCTAACGATTGTGCTAATTGAAATCTTTTCAGCGAAGATTGACTACCTGTCAGGTATTGCGTCAAAGTCGCTTCTTCTGTTGTTCTTAAAATACGCTCAATCACCCAAAGCAAATGTCCTCGAGAAAATGCAGTGCTGGTGAGCCGAGCATCCAGACGTTGAATTAAATCATTAAAGAATTTACCGGGAAATAAAAACTGATAATTAGCCCATACCGGAAAATGTGCCGCTAATTGTTGACATAACCAACGCTCCATGCCCTGACTCTGTACTAAAAAATGTTCCTGGTTAAAAGGCGATGATAGCGGCCGACTCTCTAACACTTTAATCAAGTGCGCCACTAAATTTTCGCTCTTATTTGAACTGTGAACAATCAACATTTCTTATCTGTCATTTAATTGGATTGAACTCAATAAAAAAATAATGAACGGTTATTGGTATCATGAATAATATCATAGGAATTTTAGTAACAAGGTTTTCTTAAGACATAAAAAAACCTGTTTCAACCCTCTGGCTGAAACAGGTTTCAATAACCTAGTTGGCTCCGGCTAGACCCAGCCGAAACAAACCTTCACGCTTATTTCAATAAGCCTTGTAATAAGCCGTTCAATCGATGCACATAATCTGCCGGGTTAGTTAATTGGCCCCCTTCACTCAGAATCGCCTGATCAAACAAAATATTAGTCAAATCAGCAAAACGATCGTCATCCTGTTCATCTTTCATGGTTAACACTAAAGGATGTGTCGGGTTTAATTCAAAAATAGGCTTACTGTCACCAAACGACTGCCCGGCTTCTTTCATAATTCGTTCCATATTAAGACTCATTGCTGAATCCTCAGTCACCAGACAAGACGGTGAATCAGTCAACCGTTGACTGAGTCTAACTTCAGTCACTTTATCACCTAAAATTTCTTTAGTTTGCTTAATAACCGACTCAAAATCCTTGTTAGCGGCATCTTGTTCTTTTTTGTTGTCTTCATCATCTAATTGCCCTAAATCTAATCCACCTTTAGCAACAGACTGTAGGGTTTTACCCTCAAATTCAGTTAGATGTGAAATCAACCATTCATCGACACGATCTGACAATAATAAGACCTCAATACCTTTCTTATTGAAAATCTCTAAATGTGGGCTGTGCTTAGCCGCTCCATAACTATCCGCGGTAACAAAATAAATCTTATCTTGCCCCTCCTTCATTCGAGACACATAGTCTTCAAGTCCGACGGTTTGTTTCTCGCCTTCACTTTGCGTGGTTGCAAACCGAAGTAGCTTGGCAATTCTATCTTTATTTTTAAAATCCTCAATTGGACCTTCTTTGATCACCGTACCAAATTGCTCCCAGAAAGTTGCGTATTTTTCTGAATCCTTCTTCGCAAGCCCCTCCAAAAGGCCCAGTACTTTTTTAACCGCACCCGATCGAATTACATCCAACTGCCTACTTTGTTGTAGAATTTCTCTAGAGACATTTAACGGGAGTGAATCAGAATCGATGACCCCTTTAATAAAGCGTAGGTAACGCGGCATTAATTTATCCGAATCATCCATAATAAAAACTTTACGAACATAAAGTTTTACCCCTTGTTTACTGTCTTTATCCCACAAATCAAAAGGTGCTCTGGCAGGAACATATAACAGTAACGTATATTCATTGGTTCCTTCTACGCGACTATGAATATGAGTCAGTGGATCTTGAAAATCATGACCCATATTTTTATAAAATTCGTTATAAGCTTCTTCGTCAATTTCCTGTTTAGACTTAACCCACAGTGCTGAGGCACTGTTGACAACTTCTTCCTCAATTGCCGGGACTTCTGCGTCTTCGGCGCTCTCTTCATCACTTACAGCCGGCATAGGCTCTTTATCCATCACCACCGGTACTGAAATATGGTCTGAAAACTTTTTAATGATTGAACGTAAAGTATAACCATTCAAGAACTCATCCTCGCCCTCTTTCAACGCTAAGACAACCGTGGTGCCTCTTTGAGGGCAATGTGCAGTCTCAAGGGTATATTCTCCATCGCCTTTAGACTGCCACTGGACCCCTTCATCGGCAGAAACACCCGCTTTGCGTGTTGTTAAAATAACATTATCTGCAATAATAAATGACGAATAAAAACCCACACCAAACTGCCCAATTAACTCACTGTCTTTAGCTTGATCACCGGTTAAGGATTCGAAAAACTGTTTCGTACCTGATTTAGCAATCGTCCCAATATGCTCTTGAACTTCCTCACGGGTCATACCAATACCGTTATCCGTCAAGGTGATAGTCCGTTTTTCTTTATCAAATTCAACACGGATTTTTAGCTCCGTATCACCTTCGTACAAGGTCTCATCCGATAAAGCATTAAATCTTAGTTTATCGGCAGCATCAGAGCCATTTGAAATAAGTTCCCGCAGAAAGATTTCCTTATTGCTGTATAATGAATGAATCATTAAATGCAATAAATGCTTTACTTCCGTTTGAAAACCTAAGGTTTCTTTTTTTGCTTCAACAGTCATTTTAATATTTCTTCCTAATAATTATAAATACAACACGTGATTGTTAGATCATTAACCTAATGCTATTTATGGGGGTGGTTGAAAATTTTTCAAGACAATAATTTGAAATTAATTTTCTCTTGTTCCGAAAAAGACAGACAAAGCTGTAATATGGTTTCCCACTCATCGCCCGCAGCGAGTCCTTTACTTTGACGATCAGCGACCCCTGCTAACAAAATCGCTTGTTCCAAAAACGGCATATCGAGTCGCTGTAGCGTATGTTCCAACAGTGACTTACGCTTATCCCAAATACGTTGTTCTCGATAAACCCGTGCTCTTTGATTAACATGATCCCCTGCTAATTTTAATTCAATCAATAACCGTAGCTCTTTAACAATGGCCCAAATGACAATCTGCACAGCCACTCCAGAGTGTTGAAGATTATTAAGAATCTTCATACTTCTAAGCACTTTCCCAAGCAACATCGCATCAACTAGCTTAAAAACATCATAGCGCGAATTATCTACAACCAATGTCTCTACTTGTTCACGACGCAATAACCCCGGTTCATACATAACATAAAGTTTTTCAATATCCTGGGCTAGAGCTAATAAATTACCTTCTGCTCTCAAAGCAAGTAATTTGACAACATCAGTTTGGACATTAAAGCCCTTAGCTTTCAAACGTTTGGCTATCCACGACAGTAACTGTTCACCGTCTAAAGGCCAGACTTGAATAATGATACCCGTTGCATCAACACACTGCACCCAACGACTTTTTAAGGCACTTGAAGCGACCTTCCCAGAGATAATTAACAATAAGGTATCTTTAGGTTGTCGTTCAAAATAGTCAATGAGTGCAGCAGACCCTTCTCGTCCGGGTTTCCCCGAAGGCATCTGTAATTCTATTATTTTTTTTTCTGCAAAGAGCGAGGGCATAACCGCCATTTGCAAAAGGGAAGCCCAGTTAAAACCGGCGTTAACTGTTAATACGTCGCGTTGTGCATAACCTACTTTTTGGGCAGTTTGACGAATCTGGTCGGCAAGTTCTATACATTGCAGTGGCTCATCTCCAGTTACCCAGAAACAAGATACTAATTTTTTAGATAAAATTGAAGTTAACTGTTCAGGCCTGACCCGCATCTTAGTAATCTTATTTTTTACTGAGTCCCTAAATCAACGTTACCGTCTTGATCTGTAGACTCAATCCTCTCATTAATTTTAAGTTGTTGAACAGTCTGTGAAATAGATTCAACTTGCTCTCTCACTTTATTAACAATAAGCTCCGCTTTATTTTCGAGAGACTCCGTCTTACTCGTCCTTATCGGGCCAGCATCTGGCGTTACAGCTGATCTAGTTGGCAAATCTGTTGGCGTTAAATAACCTGTCTGTAATTTAACCTTTTTCAGCCGTAACAACACCTGATCAATTAATCGGGAAATAATCGCGGTATATATTTCTTCGCGAATCAGTTTTTCCTCATTTTGTTTCGCAACAATCTGTGTCTGATCATTAAAGTAGACGCGTGATTCAGTGAGTTGCTGTTGACTCATTATCAACTGCCCTTTGGTATTATACACTTCGTAACGTAAAAAACTGATCACTTCAAATTCAGTACTCTTACCGCGCTCACTCAAAGAAGCTGTTCTACGTTCAAATCGGTCATCAAGAATCTTAACCGTGATGCTTGCATCGGTGGGCTGCCTAACCAAAGTAGCCGAGGAAAACCGGAAGGATTTTTCAAAAGCAGTTCTCAGTTCAGGTGAGGCACCCACTAAGTGTATTGCCTCAATACCAACAGGCAATACCAATTGACCTCTGATTTTATAACCACATGCGGTCAAAAGAATAGCTAAGAGAGCAACCGTAAAAATCTTATACATTGATTTCTTCACCCATCAATCTAAACAACGATATTAACTAATTTATTAGGCACCACAATAATTTTCTTAATCGCTTTGTCGCCAATAAAAGCCATCACTTTCGGGTCCTCCTTAGCCAAGGTTTTAATAACGTCACGACTTATATTTGGCGCAAGCTCAAGCCTACCACGTAGCTTTCCATTAACCTGAATCATAATCGCTAAGGTATCCTTCACTAAAGCGCGTTCATCACACCGCGGCCAACTCAGAAGTCGGTCTGCGGTTAGTCCTAATTGTAAAGCCAATTCCTGACAGATATGGGGGACAATAGGCATTAACATCAATACGACACTTTCTAATGCCTCTTGTTTAATCGCCCGACCCACTGTTGAATTATCTTCAAACTTAGAAATCGCATTAATCAATTCCATATTCGCCGCTATGGCGGTATTAAAAGTAAAACGCCTCCCCATATCATCAGTCACTTTTTGAATGACTTCATGTAATTGCCGGCGCAGATCTTTTTGGACCGTAGATAACGCACTATTATCAAAGTTGTAATCAGAAATTATACCCGCATTGCTCTGTAGATACACTTGGCGCCACAGTCGTTTTAAAAATCGAAAACTTCCTTCAACACCACTGTCTGACCATTCCAGTGACTGCTCAGGAGGAGCTGCAAACATAATAAACAACCTCACCGTGTCAGCACCATAGCGTTCAATCAATGATTGCGGATCAACGGTATTACCTTTGGACTTAGACATTTTACGGCCGTCTTTTAGAACCATACCCTGTGTTAACAGATTCTTAAACGGTTCATCAACGGTAACTAAACCTTCATCACGCAATAATTTGGTATAAAAACGAGCGTACAGTAAATGTAAAATAGCATGCTCAATCCCACCAATATATTGATCAACAGGTAGCCAATTATTAACCGTTTGATCTAACATAGATGTTTTACTGGGACTGGCAAAACGCGCAAAATACCACGACGACTCCATGAAGGTATCAAAGGTATCGGTATCTCTTTCAGCACCCACCCCACATTTAGGACATTCAACTTCTTTAAACGTTTTATGCGCGGCCAAGGGTGCGCTCGAACCATCAAGCGCAACATCGCGCGGTAACTCGACGGGTAAATCTGCCTCTGGAACAGGCACTATGCCGCAATCTTTACAGTGAATAATTGGAACGGGCGTTCCCCAATACCGTTGTCTCGAAACACCCCAATCACGTAGACGATAATTTACTTTACGCTCGCCTTTGTTCTGCTGTTTTAATTTATCAGCTATGGCGTCAAAAGCGGCCTCCGAACTTAAGCCGTCAAATTCACCCGAATTTTTTAGAAAACCTTTGTCTGTAAATGCCTGCGTTGAACAGTCATCACGGTCAGACTCAGAAAAAATAACTTGCTGAACAGGAATATTATATTTCTGCGCAAACTCATAATCGCGCTGGTCATGGGCGGGAACAGACATAACCGCTCCGGTGCCATAACTCATCAATACAAAATTAGCGATCCAGACAGGCACGGGTTCATGCGTTATCGGATGCAACGCAGTATATCCAGAATCAATACCCAATTTCTCCATGGTCTCCATCGCGGCTTCTGAAGACTCCATAACCTGACAGGCCGCAACAAATGCCTGAATTTCAGCATTATTTTCCGCTGCCAATTGCGCCAGCGGGTGCTCTGCTGCAACAGCCAAATACGTGACCCCCATCAAGGTATCCGGCCGTGTGGTATAAATTGACAACGGGCTTTCCAATTGCGGCACACTAAAATACATTTCGACACCTTCAGAACGACCAATCCAATTTGTTTGCATCGTTCGAACTTGTTCTGGCCATCCCTGAAGCGCTTCTAATGAACTTAAAAGTTCATCCGCATAGGCGGTAATTTTCATAAACCATTGTGAAATTTCTTTACGCTCAACTTCGGTATCACAACGCCAACAACAACCATCAATAACTTGTTCATTTGCGAGTACAGTCTGATCATTAGGACACCAATTAACTGGTGCAGTTTTTTTATAAACCAATCCTTTTTCGAATAACTTTATAAAAAACCATTGTTCCCACCGATAGTAACTAGGATCACAGGTTGCAAGTTCTCTATCCCAATCATAACCGAAGCCTAAACGCTTAAGTTGGTCCCGCATATAATCAATATTTTCATAAGTCCAATCCGCAGGGTGAACCTTATGTTGCATGGCTGCATTTTCAGCAGGCAATCCAAAGGCGTCCCAGCCCATCGGTTGTAAAACATTTTTACCTTGCATTCGTTGATATCTACTTATAACATCTCCAATGGTGTAATTACGAACGTGCCCCATATGCAAACGACCACTCGGATAAGGGAACATAGATAAACAATAATAATTTTCTTTATCAGAACTCTCGAGTGCTTTAAAAGTCCCTTGTTCATCCCACAGGGTTTGAGCGCTTAGTTCGATGTCAGCAGGGTGATAATTTTCTTCCATTAGTCGATTTTATGTATAGATTATTCAAAACAGTTAGAATACAGTACCCATGTTAAAATCAAAAGCATGAACTTTATGAAAATCCGATTATCTATCTCTTTTTCTATACAGCAGTAGTTATTGAAATTATTTGCTGACTCTTTATAATTACCGCCATACTTTTTAGTCTTCTTACAGGAATTAAACCATGCGTCGAGTTATCTTCAATCAAAAAGGCGGAGTTGGTAAATCCACAATTACTTGTAATCTTGCTGCAATCAGTGCCAGTAAAGAACATCGCACATTGGTTATTGATTTAGATATTCAATGTAACAGCACTTACTATTTACTGGGACATAAAATAAACGATGCTGACAAAACAATCGCTTATTTTTTTAAGGGTTGCTTAGGTTCTGGGTTCTTCGGCAAAAACAAGTCGTCGGGTTTAGAAGATTTAATCCATGAAACCCCTTTTCCAAATCTCTATGTGATACCTGCACACGTCGAGCTTGAAGGCTTACAAGACCGCCTCGTTTCTCGCTATAAAATATATAAACTCAGGGAAGCGCTAGATCAGTTAGAGGGCTTTGATCATATCTATATTGACACCCCGCCGATCCTTAACTACTACAGTCAATCCGCACTGATTGCCGCAGAGAAATGTCTGATTCCTTTTGATTGTGATGCCTTTTCCAAAGATGCACTTTATCGCTTACAAAGTGCAATCAGTGAAGTTCAGGAAGACCATAACGGTTCACTCGAAATTGAAGGGGTCATTGTTAATCAATTTCAAAGCCGAGCAAAATTACCTAGGTTACTCGTAGAAGAACTGGAGAATGAAGGGCAACGGGTTCTAAAAACACGGTTATCGACTTCTATTAAGGTTAAAGAGTCACACTCAGCGGCTAAACCCTTAATCCATTTTTCCCCAAAACACAAAATAACGGAAGAATACCTAAGACTTCATCAGGAAATAAATCAACCTACTTAATTGTCGATTTTTTTCTATAGTTAACCCCCATAATCCAGAAGGGTATTAACAACGCGATAATAAAAACGATGGACTTATCACCCATCATCGTAATGGGGGTAATACCAGCCATCGGCACAATTTTACCGGTCAGTTCTGCTGGCTCAAACAAAGGGGCCTGGTAATACATTTGCCCTTTAGGACCTACGATAGCAGTCAAGCCCGTATTAGTGACACGTAGCAAATAACGTCCTGATTCTAAAGCACGCATTCTTGCCATCTGCATATGCTGATAAGGTTCAAGAGAATCACCAAACCACCCATCATTAGTCACATTCACTAAGAAACGAGCATCATTGAGTCTAACTGCCGTTTGCTCACCAAAAACAGCCTCATAGCAAATAGTTAAAATAAAGGGATACCCTTTTGCCTGCATTAAAGCTTGTTGATCAGAGCCTGGCGTAAAACGGCCAATCGGCAGAATATTCAGAGAATCCAGCAAATAACCTGACAACGGTTGCAGAGGCAGATATTCACCAAAAGGGAGAAGATGAATTTTCTTGTAATTCCCTTGGCCCGCACCGAGTGTTAATGCAGCATTGTAATACTCACCTTTTTCATTATTTTTAATGGGTAAACTAACAATCAATGCGGTGTCATGACGCTTAGCATCAGCTGATAACGGCCTTAAGAAGTCTGCATCTATCTCATGTTGAAAGGCGGGTATGGCCGTTTCAGGCCAGATAATCAAATCAGAATCCCAATGCTGTTCTGTTTTACTTTTATACCAGTCAAGAGTCTTATTTTTATAAGAGGGGTCCCATTTATTATCTTGTGATACATTGCCCTGCAAAAGCGTTACCGTTAATGGCTTACCGTCAGGATAAGTCCATACCGTATATTTTAAATAATTTGCTGAATAAGAAACTAATAGAATCAAAAAAGGAAAAAGAAAAAAACCTTTCTTATAAGTCGAGACAATGACAATAAGTGACGAACAAACGGCCATTAAAAAACCAACACCGTAAGCACCAATGACGGGGATAAATCCAGAAAAAGGGGTCTCAAATTGCGAGTAAGCTATTTGTAACCAAGGAAAGCCATTCAAAATAAATTGTCCCCTGAAATATTCTACTAGACACCAAAGAACCGGCATTAGCAAAATTCTCGCATAACTCCCTGGTGCAGTAAATAAAACCGATAAAGTTGCAAATAAGACAATGGTAAGTGACCAAAACAAACAAAAAAATAATGTCAGTAATATGGCCAAGACAATATGGGCATGGCCATAAAAATATATACTAACGAAGACCCATGAGACGGCCAAACCAAAATACCCTAGACCAAAAAAACCACCACGAAACAGGGCTTGTTTCCAACTTGCTTTATCAAGCGCTTTAAATAATAAGGCAAGCGCTACAAAGGGGGAATAAAATAAATCAGTCGGTGCAAATGCAAGTGCTAATAAAATACCCGATAAAAAACAGGTAAACTCCCAACGG
>DTSI01000084.1 GCA_012965425.1 Methylococcaceae bacterium | reverse complement strand
AACGGTGATTTGGGGATGGTGACTGAACATGATGTCGTTTTGGCGTTATCTAACTCTGGGGAAACCGCTGAAATTATCACGTTGCTACCGTTAATAAAGCGCCTCGGTGTTCCTTTAATTGCAATGACAGGGTGTCAGCATTCTACGCTGGCAGAATGTGCTTCGGTTGTTTTGAATGTTCAGGTTGAAAGAGAAGCTTGTCCTTTAGGCTTAGCACCCACATCCAGTACTACGATGGCATTAGTGATGGGCGATGCACTGGCGGTTGCTTTATTTAATGCTCGTGGGTTTACTGCAGAGGATTTTGCTTTTTCTCATCCTGGAGGGAGTTTGGGGAAGCGACTGTTACTTAGAGTCGGCGACATCATGCATAAAAATGAGGCGATTCCGGTCGTCTCTATGACAGCACTTATGAGTGAAGTGTTATTAGAAATAACCGAAAAGAAATTAGGTATGACAGTTGTTGTTAACGATAATAAAGAGGTGGTGGGTATTTTCACCGATGGTGACTTAAGACGAATGCTGGGCAAAAATTACAATATTCAGCAAACTTGCATTGCTAGAGTGATGAGCGAAAATTGCACTATTATTTCGGAGTCAATTCTGGCTGTTGAGGCGATGCGAATTATGGAAGAAAAGAAGATAAATGGGTTGATTGTAACGAATGAACAGCGTCATGTCATCGGAGCATTGAATATGCATGACCTGATACAGTCGGGAATTAGATAAATCATTATGAACAGTATTGACGAATTTAATAAGAAAGCACAGGCGATAAAATTATTGATTCTTGATGTCGATGGTGTGTTGACGGATGGGCGGTTGTTTTTTGATGATAAGGGTGTTGAATATAAATGTTTCCATGCGCGAGATGGTCATGGTATTAAGTTGCTGCAACAGATAGGCATTGACGTTGCCGTTATTTCAGGTCGAAAATCTAATGCAGTGGCACTGAGAATGGAGAGTCTAGGTGTGAAGCATGTTTTTCAAGGGCAAGAAAATAAAATCCCTGCCTTTGAGAGCTTACTCCATACGATTGGGGTTTCAGCCAGTCAGGTTGCACATATGGGCGATGACTTACCTGATTTGCCTATTATGTCTCGGGTCGGGCTCTCAATTACAGTTAACGACGGTCATTTCGCAGTCAAGGAATATGCTGATTGGTGCACGGACCTCAATGGAGGAACGGGAGCTGTCCGTGAGATCAGCGATTTAATATTGACGGCATGTGGCCAGATGGATGCCGTTTTAAGTCATTACTGTTCCGAGTGATTAGAAATTTAGGCCTTTATGCGATACTTCTTTTTATCACCTTAAGTAGTTGGTGGTTATTGGAGCAGCAAGAGAGGGAAGAGATTGTACCCATCAAATTAGAAGAGCATTCAGCGGATTATTTTAGTGAAGGTTATAAGAAAGTTAAAATGGATGGGATGGGTAACCCTGTTAGTATATTAGAAGCCAAGGTCCTGACACATTTTAAGGATGATCAAACGACCGAATTAGTACAATGTAAAATGACTTTTTTTAATTCAGATGGGTCCTCCTGGATTATTCAGGCGGATGCTGGAGTATTATGGGCCAATGGTAACGATCTGTTTTTGAATGGTGTGGTACATATTAACCGTGCACGTGTTACCGGTGTTCGTCCGGTCCAAATTAACACCTCTGATCTCAGGATTAAGTTAGATCAGAATTATGCGGAAACTGATAATTGGGCTGAAATTATTACGCCGCCTGACCGGACTGAAGGAACTGGGCTTCAAATGATTTATTCAAAACCCATTCAATTAGAATTGATGCGTACGGTAAAAGGGCGTTATGAAATGCAATAAGGCTATGAGAACGTCACGTTGGGTGGTTGTTTTTATGATTGCTTTAAATAGTCTTTTTATGCCTGTTATTAGGGCAGAACAATTGAAAAGTAAGACACCGGTTTACATAGATTCTAATCGCGCTATTTATTCAGAGGATAAATTAATCACCCGATTTATTGGTGCGGTAACGACCGTTCGTCAAGGGCTCGAAGTTAAGTCAGATGAATTGATAATCTACAGTAATGCGCTAGGTGAAGTTGAAAAGTTAGTAGCTACCGGTAACCCAACGTATATTAAGCAAATGACTCAAGATGGTCAGGGTGTTGAATATAGTAGCGAATCTTTACAAGCGGACTATTTTCCAAAAAAATCATTATGGGTGCTGACGCAAAGGGCGGTTGCTTGGAAACCCAGTGACAGCTTGCGTATTAAGGGCGATAAGATTGAGATATATAATAAGGACGGTCACCTTGAAGAAATGAAAGCCGAAGGGAAGCCGACAACCATTAGGAAAATGTTGCCTGATAGTACAAGGATTGACTATAACAGTGAGTCATTAAAGGTCCACTATTTGCCCACTCAATCGCGATTAACACTGACAGAAAATGCCGTTGCTTGGCAGCCGTCAGAACAATTACGGGTTAAGGGCGATCAGATAGACATTTTCTTTCAGGAAGATAGTCGTGTTAAGAAAATGACATCTTATGGAAGACCAACCAGAATAAAAAAGTTGTCTTTAGTCGATGGTCAGGAGGAATTTAGAAGTAGGTCTTTACAGGCTGATTATTTTCCTGGGCAATTGTTTTTATTGTCAAAGAGTGCGGTGGTTTGGAAAAAAGATAGCACTTATATCGGTGAGAAAATTGAATATGATTTGGTAACCAAAATAGCTAAAGCAGTGGGTGAACCTAAAACCAAAAAGCGTGTTCGTGTAATTCTACAACCTCAAAGAAAATGACTTAACTATGGCCAGATTAGCAGCTAAGAACCTTGTTAAAAGTTACCATAAGCGCAATGTTGTGGATGATATTTCCATTCATGTTGATACCGGTGAGATTGTTGGGCTTTTGGGACCTAATGGTGCGGGTAAAACAACCAGTTTTTATATGGTTGTAGGGTTGGTGAAACTGGACTCCGGTAGGATCTTTTTAGACCAAATAGATGTTACCCATCATCCCATGAATTTAAGAGCGCAAATGGGGATTGGCTATTTACCCCAAGAGGCATCAGTGTTTCGTAAGCTTAGTGTGGCCGATAATTTAAGAGCGGTGTTACAACTGCGGCCAGAATTAACAGATGGACAGATTGAAGTTATGATTGCTGAATTGCTTCATGAGTTAACTATTGAGCATTTGTCTGATAATGTCGCAATGGGTTTGTCAGGGGGGGAGCGTCGCCGCGTAGAGATAGCGAGGGCTTTAGCAATGGAGCCGCAGTTTATTTTATTAGATGAGCCTTTTGCCGGTGTTGATCCGCTGTCAGTTAAAGATATTAAAGGAATTATTGAACACCTTTCTAAACGAGGGATTGGTGTTTTAATTACGGAGCATAATGTTCGAGAAACACTCGGCATTTGTGACCGGGCGTATATTGTTAATGCAGGAAAGATTATCGCCGAAGGAAGCAGTCATGAAATTGTAGATAACGAAGAAGTGCGTAAAGTATACTTGGGTGAGGACTTTACCTTATAAATTTTGTGTTCCGCGATTATTTGTGGTTTGTACCCTTAAATCGATAAGTCATTGTGGTTTAGGTGTAGTAAACTGTCAGCAATGCTTTACTTTAGGTAAAGGGTTAGATAAAAAAGTTAGGGTGAAAAAATGCTTCTTTTATCGGTCTGAAAATTGTGTTGAGATAAAAAATTAATAGGATTAGGCTAAAATCAATGTCTTACTAATAAGGATCTTATGAAACAATCATTACAACTTCGTCTTGGACAAAAGTTAACAATGACGCCTCAATTGCAACAGGCGATTAAGTTGTTGCAATTATCCACTTTGGATATGCAGCAAGAAATTCAGCAGGCTTTAGATTCTAACTATATGCTGGAGGTTGAAAATGAGGATGAAGCGGATGATTTGCAAAAACCAGTAGAAAATAGTGATTCTATTAGCAAGGAAGATGAGGGCGACTTAATGACGAGTCATGGTTCTGAGGACGTACTTCCTGATGAATTGCCGATAGATACAACGTGGGCAGATATCTATGACAACGCTCAAACTATGCCGGTTAATGCTACTGCAGATAGGCCTGATTACGAGGCTCAATACAGTGAGGCTGAGTCGTTACAGGATTATTTGTTTTGGCAATTGGGATTCGTCTCATTCTCAGAGCGCGAACAACTTATCGCAAATTCATTAATTGATAATATTAGTAATGATGGTTATCTGGTTGACAGCCCGGATGTCATTTGGCAGAGTCTCACGCCAGAGTTAGAGGAGTTGTTTTTTTCTGAAGTTGAAGCAGTTTTACATCGAATCCAGAATTTTGACCCCCCCGGTGTCGCGGCAATTGATTTATCTGATTGTTTAAGATTGCAATTACAACACAAGGAGTTACCTGAGGAGACTAAGGAAATAACCTTGAGATTGGTTACCGATCATCTTGAATTACTCGCTAGCAATGACCGCCAAAAATTAATGCGAAAATTAGCGGTCACTTTAGAGCAATTGAAAGATATTATTGCCATTGTTCGTTCATTAGATCCAAAACCTGGCGCTATTTTAAATACGATTCTGAGTGATTATGTTGTGCCTGATGTTTATGTGGTACGCCTAGGAAAAGGTAAATGGCAAGTAGAACTTAATCCTGATGTGGCGCCAAAGATACGGGTTAATGCATTGTATTCGGGTATGGTTAAAAGAGCCGATGAAAGCACAGACAATATTTCGATGAGAACTCAATTGCAGGAGGCTCGGTGGTTTATAAAAAGTTTACGCAGTCGTAATGATACTATTTTGCGTGTTGCTAAAAGTATCGTAGAAAAACAGGTCGGTTTTTTAGAGAAAGGGCCTATAGCGATGAAACCAATGATTTTAAAAGATATTGCTGAGGAACTGGATCTTCATGAATCGACTATATCAAGGGTGACAACGCAAAAATATATGCACACGGTGAGTGGGGTTTTTGAATTTAAGTATTTTTTCTCAAGTCATGTTTCAACTGCTGGAGGGGGGGAATGTTCTGCAATTGCAATTCGGTCTTTTATTAAGGAGTTAATCGATGAGGAAAGTTCTGAAAAACCATTAAGTGATAGTAAGATTGCTACCTTTTTGAATGAAAAAGGTATTAACGTTGCAAGACGAACTATTGCTAAATATCGGGAAGGTATGTCTATTCCATCATCGAGTCAAAGGAAAAGATTTTCGTAAAAGTGATTTAATATGTTACTGAGAATAGGAGTGTATTTATGATGATAAGTGTAACGGGTCACCATGTTGATGTAACTGAATCTTTAAAAGGTTATGTTAATGCTAAATTTAAGAAAATAGAGCGGCATATAGATAATGTCACGGATGTGCATGTGATTTTATCAGTAGAAAAATTGATTCAGAAAGCAGAGGCGACTGTTCAAGTTCGTGGTGCTAAGATTTTTGCAGAAGATCATCAAGCAGATATGTATCCAGCTATCGATGCTTTAGTCGATAAATTAGATCGACAACTTTTGAAAAATAAAGAGAAAATCAGTGATCATCGTCTTTAGTTAAAGGTGATTTTTCTGGGTTTTGCAAAATAGTGAACAGTTCCGGTTTGATCCGTTCTTACGTTATTTTGCAGAATCCAAAATGAAAGATCTTTTATCATGAGACTCGTTATTGTCAGTGGCCACTCTGGAGCAGGAAAGAATGTCGCCTTAGGTGCTTTGGAAGATTGTGGTTTTAATTGTATTGATAATTTACCGATACGGTTATTTGAGCAATTTATTAGTCATGTTATGCTGATAGAACGAAACGTTTATGAAAAAACGGCAATTGGTATTGATGCAAGAAATCAAAGTGAAGCGCTGAGAGACTTTAACGAGGTCTTGACCTTAATCAGAACAAAAGGTGTAGATGTTGAGGTTATATACATTCAGGCAGATAAGCCGGCGCTGTTAAAACGTTACAGTGAAACCCGTCGGCGTCATCCTTTATCTGATTTTAATTTGTCCTTGTCTGAGGCGATTAATATTGAAAAAGATATTCTAAAATCAATTGCTACATATGCCGATTTAGTGATCGATACCAGCCAAACTAATTATCACCAGTTACGGAGTCAGATCAAATCATATGTTGGTATGCATGACGATACCCGATTATCGTTGATTCTTCAGTCTTTTGGCTATAAGCATGGTACGCCACTCGATGCCGATTTTATTTTTGATGCCCGAAGTTTGCCTAATCCTTATTGGGTGCCGGAATTAAGAGGCTTCACAGGGAAAGATGTAGCAGTTGTTGACTTTTTTAATAATGAAGAAGATATGCAACTGTTTTATAAAGACATTACCGGTTTCCTTGATCGTTGGCTTCCTAAGTTTATAGCTGATAATCGCTTATATTTGACGGTAGCGATTGGTTGTACCGGAGGGCAACACCGATCGGTGTTCCTAATTGATAAACTGGCGCAGTATTTTAAGTCACCAGCAATGAATGTGATTCACCGGCATCGTGAGTTGTTGTAATATCTAACGTTTGAGCTTAGTTTTCTTTTTGAAAATGAGGAAACTTAGGCTTTTAAGTCATTATGAGTTATTTGCGTGTTATGACGGTTAAATAACGTAGCTAATAACACCGGTAAATTTATGCAGCCAAATAAAGAACAACAATTACAGTTTGTAACCGATCGTCTTGAAAGCGGTACCTTACAATCGGTGCAGCGGTTGATGAGTGTCTTGCATCCTGCTGAAATAGCGCATTTACTGGAGTCATTAAGGCCCAGAGATCGTGAGATTATTTGGGAGTTAGTGCCGGTTGAATTTGTTGGCGAAGTATTGGTTGAATTAAATGATGAGGTTAGAGTTGGGCTCATTGAAGCCACAGATGATAATGCATTAATCAATGCGGCCGATACATTAGAGTCTGATGATTTAGTTGATTTTCTAAAAGATGTGCCGGAAGTTATATTAAATACTGTTTTAGAGTCCATGGGACAACAGGACAGGGCGCGCGTTGAAAGTGTTTTAAGTTATGACGATGATTGTGCTGGCGGCTTAATGAGTCTTGACACATTATCGATTCGCTCAGACGTGAATTTAAATGTTGTTATTCGTTACTTGCGTTTGAAAGGAGAGATTCCTAAGTCGACTGATAAGATTATTGTTGTTGATCGCGACGATAACTTTAAGGGGGTTTTACCGTTAACCGTGTTATTAACCTATGACGGTGGGGAACGTGTTGAGAACCTCATGATTAAAGAAAATGTGGATGTTATTCAGGTACAAAT
Source organism: Methylococcaceae bacterium (assembly GCA_012965425.1). Taxonomy (GTDB): domain Bacteria; phylum Pseudomonadota; class Gammaproteobacteria; order Methylococcales; family Methylomonadaceae; genus OPU3-GD-OMZ. Next base: position 2,653 of record DTSI01000084.1, on the reverse strand, counting down.
GCCAATTGAAGATATTGCTTTATTGTTTGAAGAACATAATCTTGTCTCGGCGCCTGTTTTATCGGAATCAGGGAAATTATTAGGTCGAATAACCATCGATGATGTTGTTGATGTTATTCGTGATGAGAGTGACCATTCGTTTATGAGTATGGTCGGGCTTGATGAAGAACAGGATATGTTTGCGCCAGTGTTGTTAAGTGCTAAAAGAAGAGCGCTCTGGTTGGGTGTTAATTTATGTACTGCTCTGTTGGCCTCTTGGGTGATTGGTATTTTTGAGATGACGGTAGATAAGATAGTTGTTTTGGCTATTTTAATGCCTATTGTTGCAAGCATGGGCGGGATTGCCGGCAGTCAGACATTGACATTGTTTATTCGTGGCTTAGCACTTCGCCAAATTGGCCGGGCTAATGTCAATAGCTTGGTAATCAAAGAGTTAGCGATTGGGCTGATTAATGGTGTGGTTTGGGCCTTGTTTGTGGGGTGTATAGTTTCGTTTTGGTTCGATGATATTAAAATTGGTATTTTAATTGGTGTGGCGTTAATGATTAATCTGATTTTTGCAGCATTGGCAGGGGCATCAATACCGATGTTATTACAACGATTAAATATTGATCCGGCCTTGGCGGGCGGGGTGATGTTGACAACAGTAACAGATGTTCTTGGCTTTTTTGTTTTTCTTGGGCTCGCTACCCTTTATTTGTTGTAAAACAGACCTAAAGAACAGTTTATTTTAAGCCTGTTGATAACAACAAGGAGGGTTAGTCCGCATCACTGGGGATATCTATTTTGAGTTCAAAAACATCTTGATGTTCATCTTGTTCAAAATTAATGGTAATGGAATCGAGGTCAACCTCAACATATTTAGAGACTACGGCTAAAAGCTCTTTTTGTAGTTCGGGTAGGTATGAGGGTTGATTATCAGCGGCATGTTCATGCGCTACTAAGATTTGTAATCGTTCTTTCGCAATCGATGCCGAGCTTGGTTTTTTAGTTCTAAAATAATCTAACAAGCTCATTATTTACCTCCAAAAATTCTGCCGAAGAGACCTTTTTTGTTAGGCGTAATGAAACGATGTGGCACGTCATTGCCTAAATAGCGTTCAACAATATCAGAGTAAGCTTGTCCTGCTTTACTTTTTTCATTAAGAATTATGGGTATGCCTGCATTAGAAGCATTCAGTACTGCTTTAGATTCAGGAATTACACCGATCAGATGGAGTGATAAAATGTCTTGGACGTCATCGATACTTAACATCTCACCTAGTTCGACACGACTGGGTGAATAACGGGTCAGTAACAGGTATTCTTTAATCGGTTCGAGACCTTCTTCGGCGCGTCTTGATTTACTTGAAAGTATTCCCAACATACGGTCAGAGTCACGGACGGATGAAACCTCAGGGTTGGTGACAACAAAAGCATCATCTGCATAATACATGGCGAGTGTAGCGCCTCTTTCTATTCCAGCCGGTGAGTCACAGATAATATATTTAAAAGTTTTTGATAATTCATCCAATACTTTTCCAACGCCTTCTTTTGTGAGCGCTTCTTTATCACGTGTTTGAGATGCGGGTAAGATATACAACTGATTACATCTTTTATCTTTGATTAATGATTGGTTAAGTGTTGACTCACCGCTAATTACATTAATAAAGTCATAAACGACTCTACGTTCACAACCCATGATCAAGTCAAGATTACGTAGACCCACATCAAAATCAATGACAACTGTCTTATGACCTTTTTGAGCTAAGCCCATGGCGAGTGCGGCGCTGGTTGTAGTTTTTCCAACACCACCCTTTCCTGATGTTACGACAATAATTCTAGCCAATTTGATGTTCTCCTGATAAGTCTGTATTTAGAAATCTTGAACAATTAATTTTTCATTATTTAGAAAAATTTGCATAGGTTTTTTAAGGCATGCGGCATCAAGGTTTTCGTTAACTTGATAAATGCCGGCAATAGAAATTAATTCTGCTTCAAGGCTTAAGCAAAAAATTCGGGATTCTTGATCGCCTAAGACACCGGCCAAGGCACGGCCTTTTAAGGATCCGTAGATATGAATGTTACCTTCGGAAATTATTTCAGCGCCCGGACTGACGCTAGATAAAATGATTAAGTCAGTTTTGCTGTATATACGTTGGCCAGAGCGAACTTGTGAGGTTATGATTTTGCTGGTTTCTAAGTTAGGCTCATCATGGGTTGGAGGCGGTGTTAACTTAGATGGTTCTGTTATTGTTGCCGTTGCTTGATGAGGCGTCGTGAGGATGGCTAGATTTAATAATCTGGCTTGCTCATTTTGGGTTGCAGTACCGCCTCTCAGTCCAATAGGTTGGAACTTCAGTGTGCGAACTAAGGAGATGAGTTCGTTTACATTGAGAACAACATTTTCTTTCGTTAGAGTCTGTAGGTCAATGATTATAGCGGATTGACTAAAAAAATCAGGAGCTTGTTTAATTTTTATTTCGAGCTCAATTTTAATGGTATCCAAGTCGTTGCCCAGCAAATGTAAGCTAGGAACGGTAAAAGATCCGCTTTTAAATTCGAGAACCGGTTTATGTGAGAGTTTGGGGTCACTGGTTAAAGACATTAGGTCGATGTAGGTAAGTATGCAATATCCGCTGAAAATTTATTAGGGTCAACTGAGTTTTGTTGG
>DTSI01000083.1 GCA_012965425.1 Methylococcaceae bacterium | reverse complement strand
TTGTGAGAGTTTGGGGTCACTGGTTAAAGACATTAGGTCGATGTAGGTAAGTATGCAATATCCGCTGAAAATTTATTAGGGTCAACTGAGTTTTGTTGGTGAAGAATACCATTCTTTCTGTTGGCAGGGGAACAGTTTTATATGCGCTGCGAACAATTAATTACCATCGCATAAGTTTTTTTAATTAGTAATAGGATTGCTTTATCTATAAGTCAGGAGCCAGTTTTGCTATAATCACACGGAAATTAAAGAATTGTGGCATTTACTGAAAGTTAGCTAAGTAGCTAAATAGCTAAATAGCTAAATAGCTAAATAGCTACTTAGTTAGATTAGTTAATGGATGCCACCCAAAATACCTAAAGGCTAGGGGTGCCTGATTTGAGGCTGAGATAACCCTTTGAACCTGATTCCGGTTAATGCCGGCGTAGGAAAGCCCCAGATTTCTGCGCCTTGTTTAAAACTATTGGAGATTAGCATGAGCGCTATTCGTGAAGACATTCCATCGGCCACTATTTCTAGTGTAAGAATTGACCCGTACCCTGCTTCTGAGAAGATTTATGTGCAAGGCAGTCGCGAAGATATTCGCGTACCGATGCGAAAAATAACATTGTCAGATACCCCTGTGTCCATCGGGGTAGAAAAGAATCCGCCTATTTATGTTTATGATACTTCTGGCGTTTATACCGACCCGGCAGTTGAAATAAATTTACTTAAAGGTTTGTCACCGGTTCGTAACAACTGGATTGAAGATCGGGGCGATACGGAACAATTACAGCAATTAAGTTCTCATTATGGGCGGGAGCGATTATCAAATCCAGAACTTGACCCTTTACGTTTCCAATACACCCACAATCCCAGAAAAGCAAAGTCTGGCGCTAATGTTTCCCAGATGCATTACGCGAAGAACGGTGTTATTACCCCAGAGATGGAATTTATTGCGATTAGAGAAAATCAGAAAATTTCTGAAAGCCATGCGTTTTATCTTAACCAGCATCCCGGTGAATCTTTTGGTGCGGCGATTCCAACGGTTATTACGCCTGAGTTTGTCAGAGATGAAGTCGCCAGAGGGCGTGCCATAATACCGTGTAATATTAATCATCCGGAATTAGAACCGATGATTATAGGCCGTAATTTTCTAGTAAAGATTAATGGCAATTTAGGAAATTCAGCCGTGACTTCTTCAATTGAAGAGGAAGTTGAGAAAATGCTGTGGGGTATTCGTTGGGGGGGTGATACGATTATGGATCTCTCTACGGGTAAGAATATTCATGAAACGCGGGAGTGGCTTTTACGTAATTCCCCCGTACCCATTGGTACGGTACCCATTTATCAGGCGCTTGAAAAAGTAGATGGTAAAGCAGAAGAATTAACGTGGGAGATTTTTAAAGATACGCTGATAGAACAAGCTGAGCAAGGCGTTGACTATTTCACGATCCATGCGGGTGTTCGGCTGCAACATGTGCCGTTAACTGCTCGGCGTGTAACGGGTATCGTTTCACGAGGGGGTTCAATAATGGCTAAGTGGTGTTTAGCGCATCACACGGAAAGCTTTCTTTATACGCATTTTGAAGACATTTGTGACATCATGAAGGCTTATGATGTTTCCTTTTCTTTAGGTGATGGTTTGCGTCCGGGTTCTATAGCAGACGCCAATGATGCTGCTCAGTTTGGTGAGCTCGAAACCTTGGGAGAATTAACTAAAATTGCTTGGCGACACGATATTCAAACAATGATCGAAGGGCCAGGGCATGTGCCGTTGCATATGATTAAAGTCAATATGGAAAAGCAGTTAGAAGCGTGTGACGAGGCACCGTTTTATACGTTAGGGCCATTAACGACAGATATTGCGCCGGGATACGATCACATTACCTCAGCGATTGGTGCGGCTAATATCGGTTGGTATGGCTGTGCTATGTTGTGTTACGTCACCCAAAAAGAGCATTTAGGGTTACCCAATAAGGAAGACGTTAGAGAAGGCATTGTGACCTATAAAATTGCGGCACATGCAGCTGATTTGGCGAAGGGACACCCCGGCTCGCAGGCTCGAGATAATGCCTTATCTAAGGCGCGTTTTGAATTTCGCTGGGAAGACCAATTTAATTTGGGTCTTGATCCTGAGAAAGCACGGGAATTTCATGATGAAACATTGCCTAAAGATTCAGCAAAAGTTGCACATTTCTGTTCGATGTGTGGGCCTCATTTTTGTTCTATGAAGATTAGTCAGGATGTAAGGGATTATGCGTTAGAGAAAGGTATAGAGGTGGGTGAAGCTTTGGAGGCGGGTATGGATGAGAAATCCAAAGAGTTTTTAGATGATGGTGCTGATATTTATCATAAAGTTTAGAGCTTGGCTCTAAGTTTTTGTGTTTTAAGGTTGAATTATAGGAGAAGAAATAATGCGTAAGATTCAGTTAATGAGCATGGTTGTAATGTTGGTTGGCTTTACTCAAGTTTGGGCAGGAGGGGCACCGGGTAAGGTTATTGGTGCAACAACAACCAACTCTTATTTAGCGTATAAGTTATCGAGTCAGGATGGTTTTGTTTTTATTGATTTGCGTCCAATTGAAGAATATAACCAAGGGCATGTTCCTGGTGCCAAGCATTTGGATTATAACGATCTAACAGAAACTTCATTGGCAGCGTTAGTGGACAAGAAGAGTGGCCGCGTCGTTTTTTATTGTTCAGGTGTTAATAGTGAGTTAGCCGGTTGGGCGTCTCAGAAGGCACTGGATTGGGGTTGGCAAAATGGATTCATTTTTTATTACCGTACGGGTATGAATGAATGGATAACTTCGGGTTTGACTGCTGAGAAATAAGTTTTAAACGGTGAAAAAAAGGGCAACTATTGATTAGTTGCCCTTTTTTTGTTTGAAGATTATTCTTGCAGTTCTTTGAGTACCGCTTGCAAGCTGGTATTGGCATCGCCAAATAACATTTGCGTGTTCTCATGAACAAACAATGGATTATCAACACCGGCATAACCTGAAGCCATGCTTCGTTTGAGAACGATGGTGTTTTCACCCTTCCAACATTCCAACACAGGCATCCCTGCAATCGGGCTGTTAGGATCATCTAATGCAGATGGATTAACAATGTCATTAGCACCAATGACAATAGTGACATCAGTATTTGGGAAGTCATCATTTATTTCATCCATTTCAAAGACAATGTCGTAAGGTACTTTAGCCTCTGCTAATAATACATTCATGTGTCCGGGCATACGACCGGCAACAGGATGAATACCAAAGCGGACATTTTTGCCTTTTCTTTTCAGTAGCTTGGTGATTTCATTAACAGTGTGCTGTGCTTGAGCAACAGCCATACCATAACCTGGAATGATCATGATGTTTTTTGAATCTTTTAATAAGGCCGTTGTTTCTGAAACGTTGATTTCAACAACTTCACCTTCTACTGTTGCGGCAGGACCACCAGTGGTTGTACCAAAGCCGCCGGCAATAACGCTAACGAAGCTACGGTTCATAGCACGACACATAATATAACTTAGAATCGCACCGCTACTACCGACTAAGGCACCGGTAACAATTAAAAGATCATTGTTTAGCATGAAACCGGTTGCTGCTGCTGCCCACCCCGAGTAACTATTTAGCATGGAGACGACAACGGGCATATCAGCACCGCCAATAGCCATAACCATGTGTACGCCAAAAGCAAGCGCAATGATAGTCATGAGCAATAGGGAGAAAGTACCACCGCCGGTTTCAGCACCTGCAACAAATTGTGTGCAGAGCCATATTGAAGCGACGAGTAAGCTGAGATTCAGCCAGTGACGCCCTGGAATCAACATAGGGTTACCGCTGATTTTCCCACTTAATTTACCAAAAGCAATGACCGACCCCGAAAAGGTAACCGCACCAATAAGGATGCCGAGATAAATTTCAACTTCATGAATGGTTTTTTCTACACCGGTTAGTGCTGATGTGGGGTCAATAAAGTTAGCATAACCGACCAAAACTGCCGCCATACCAACGAGGCTGTGCATAATGGCTACTAATTCAGGCATCTGGGTCATTTGAACCTTGAAGGCTGCTTTAGCGCCGATGGTTCCGCCTATGAGTAGCGCAATAATAAGCACAACATAAGAAGAGACCGAATCACTCATAATGGTCGCAAAAATAGCGATAGCCATTCCGATCATGCCGTAATAATTACCGCGGCGAGCTGTTTCTTGATTACTTAAGCCACTAAGACTTAAGATAAACAAGACAGAAGCGGCAATGTAAGACATTGTAACTAAACCTTGAGACATGTTCTAACTCCTCTTATTTCTTGAACATTTCCAACATGCGTCGGGTAACTAAGAACCCACCTGCGATGTTGATTGAAGCGATTAAAATGGCGAGTCCCGATAGTATGGTAATCATAAAACCCGGGGATGAAATTTGGACCAGTGCGCCAATAACAATAATGCCACTAATCGCATTAGTTACGCTCATGAGTGGAGTATGTAAGGATGCAGAAACGTTCCAGATCACTTGATAACCAATAAAACACGCCAAAACAAAAACAGTAAAGTGTGTCATGAAGGATGCGGGTGCTGATGCGCCAACCATATAAAGAACTGCACCGCCCAGAATAAGTGGGATGAACTGTGTTACCGAAGCGGGGAGTAGTGGTTTTTTCTCTTTAATGGGTTCTGCAGCGGAGCTGTCTCCAGCTTTGGCGCTAGCTTTGGGTGCTGCAGACAATGTAGGTGGGGGTGGTGGCCAAGTTATTTTACCTTCTTTAATAACGGTTGCGCCACGGATCATCTCATCATCCATATTGACGTCTATTTCACCATTTTTTTCAGGTGAGAGTTCTGTCAGGAGGTGTCGTAGGTTAGTACCGTAAAGTTGGCTGGACTGTGCAGCCATACGGCTTGGAAGGTCCGTGTAACCAATAATGGATACGTTGTTTTTGACGACAACTTTCCCGGCTTCAGATAATTTGCAGTTTCCGCCTTGCTCAGCAGCTAGGTCAACAATGACACTGCCGGGTTTCATGGATGCAACCATTTCTTTCGTGATTAGTTCAGGTGCAGGTCGACCTGGAATTAATGCTGTCGTAATAATGATGTCAACATCTTTTGCTTGTTCGGCAAAGAGTTCCATTTCAGCAGCAATGAATTCTTTACTCATGGTTTTAGCATAGCCGCCGGTACCTGCGCCATCTTCTTCAAAGTCCAGCATTAAGAATTCGGCATCCATGCTTTCGACTTGTTCTTTGACTTCAGGGCGGGTATCGAAAGCGCGAACCACGGCACCCATGCTTTTCGCAGTACCAATAGCAGCAAGACCTGCAACACCGGCACCAATAACCAGTACTTTTGCAGGGGGGACTTTACCGGCAGCGGTAATTTGTCCTGTAAAAAAGCGTCCGAAATGTTGTGCAGCCTCTACGACCGCTCGGTAACCCGCAATGTTAGCCATTGAGCTGAGAGCGTCACATTTTTGTGCGCGTGATATCCGTGGAACGCATTCCATGCCCAGTACCGTTACTTTTTTGGCTGCCAGACGTTCCATAAGGTCTTCATTTTGTGCGGGCCAAATAAAACTGATTAAGTGTTTCCCTTCGGATAAAAGATCGACTTCATCGACTTTTAATTTAGGATGTAGTTCAGGCGCTCTGACTTTAAAAATAATATCAGCATCAGCCCAGAGCTTTTCGGCACTCTTATTAATAGAGGCGCCTGCATCTTTATACGCTTTGTCAGAGAAGTTAGCTGCTTTTCCTGCGCCGGCTTCTACAGAAACACTAAAGCCGAGTTTTATGAGTTGTTCTACAATGACGGGGGTCGTCGCTACACGAGCCTCGCCACTGTGAACCTCTTTAGGTATACCGATCTTCATTGGTTCTTCCTCAAATATTAGGTGGTAATTATTAATAGGTATATTCGTTTATTACTTATATGGATTTGTCTAGGTAGTTGAAATAGCGATAATACCCACAAAAATCCAGCGTAGAGCATAAGTGATTGAGTTTGTTTTATCAATGTGATATTAGAAAAGGATGGGTAATTGTGCTTTTTGGTGCAGTAGTTTAGTCTTTAGCGCCATGCTGGTGCGGTAGTTAAGCCTGAAAGTCTCATGTTGATGGGGGCAATTAGTGGTTACTAATCAGTGGTTTGATTTTTTTAAGTGATTGGTATTTGGGTCATGTTAGGCTAATGAGAGACTATTTTCATGAGATTAAGATGAAAACTTTTTTAGCAAAAGATTTTATTCAGACCCAGGAGGGACTTGTTTTTGCAGTTGTTGAAACGGGTCTGGAGCAAGGGCGGGCTTTGTGTTTTTTGCGTTATGTTAATAAAAGTGGTCAATGGGTTAAGGTTGATACCGAGCAGGCGAACAGCTTATTAGCCGAGCAGTTTCCGCAGTATTGTTATTTTTCACCGAGTAAAGATGCTTTTTTGCATGCGGTGCCGATTAATCGGGTTTGCTATCACCATCAACCGCGTCAACGGTTGCGGCAAATAATAGAGGGATCTACGCCCGGTTCACCGGTCCTTAATGATTTAATCGGTTTGGTCGATGTTCTTGAAACCCAGGGCTTAGCGGTTTCGCAGTTAGGTGTCACAGGATCAATTCTTCTGGGATGTCATACTAGTGCTTCTGATATGGACCTGGTGATCTATGACCGGGCGACCTTTATGGCGGCCCGGGAAATTATTAGTTCATTTCATAAAGCAGGGATTGCGCCGTTAACTGTTGAGGCGTGGCGAGCGTCATTTAAACGACGGGCTTGTGAGTTAACTTTTGCTGAGTATTGTTGGCATGAGCGTAGAAAATTTAATAAAGGTTTGTTTGCAGGACGAAAATTCGATATTAGTTATGTTGCTGAAAACGTTGAAGAGCACACGGTAACCTATAAAAAACAAGGCATCGTTAAATTGACCGCGACAATAGTGGATAGTGATCAGGCTTTTGATCATCCCGCGATATTTGTTATTGATCACCCGGAAATTAAGGAAATCTGTTGTTATACACCTACTTACACGGGGCAGGCTGTAAAAGGAGAGCGTGTCAGGGTTTCTGGTTTTTTGGAGCAAGATGAAAAGGGTCAAAAACGTATTGTCGTGGGCTCCAACCGTGAAGCAGGGGGCGAGTATTTGAAAGTCATTAGTGATGATCGAACGTCCTGAATTTTCAGCAGTTATCCTAGATCTGGATGGACTGGTCTTAGACACTGAGAAAACCTATAGGATTGCTTGGCGTTCTGCTTTGGAAGCGATGGGGTACTCATTTTCTCCAAATTTTTATCAGCGATTAAGTGGCTTGCAATATGAGTCTATTGAACGAATCTTTTTGGAAAAGTGTGGGGCTGATTTTGATGTGCTACTTTTCCGTAAGATCAGTGCTGAGCAGTGGCATGACCATGTGGGTGCAGAGGGTCTTGCCGTTAAACCCGGTGTTTTTGATTTGTTAGCCGCATTAACGGAGCGACAAATACCTTATTGCTTAGCAACCAATAGTTTAAGTGAAAATGCCGAGCGCAATTTAGACATTGCCGGGATAGGGCATTTATTTCCTAATAAAGTGACCCGCGATCAGGTTAAGCGGGGTAAACCCGCACCTGACATTTTTTTATTGGCAGCGAGGGTATTAGGCCTTCCTCTCGGACAATGCTTGGTGGTTGAAGACTCTATTGTGGGTATTGAAGCGGCCCAAGTTGCCGGCGCTATTCCTGTTTGGGTGCCTGAAATTTATTCAAGCCAGACCGGCGTAGATTTAGAAAAAGTGTATCTATGCAATGATTTAATGGAGTTAGAGCAACTATTATTCTGATTACGATGTAATAATTTCCGCCATAAAGGCTGATTAGGTATAATTCTCCTATTAATCATTACTTAATCTTCTGCTTGTTACTTGAATACCACACCGACTAAAGTTACTGTTATTGCGCCGGCTCGATTACACATGGGTTTTCTTGATCTCAGTGGCTCATTGAATCGTCACTTTGGCAGTATCGGTTTGGCACTGAATGATTTTGAAACCAAACTTTCGTTAACCGCCTCATATCGAGGTTATGTGAATACACAGGCACCTGAGAGAACGCAGCAGTGTGTTCAGCAATTATGTCAAAAGCTGGGGGTATCAGATCAAGTGCATGTAGATGTTCAGTCTGCGATTCCAGCGCATATTGGTTTAGGATCAGGAACCCAGTTAGCATTAGCGGTAGGGATGGCGCTTAATGTTTTTTATCAACTGGATCTTTCTATTCGTGATATTGCTCATTTGACTGACCGGGGGGGGCGTTCAGGCATTGGAATTGGTGTTTTTGAAAAAGGTGGACTTGTGGTTGATGGTGGGCGTGGTACACAAACCATTACGCCGCCGGTACTTGTGCAAATGCCGGTTCCCGAGGATTGGCGATTTATTTTGCTGTTAGATCGACGCGGTCAGGGCTTACACGGTGATGGTGAAATACAAGCGTTTAAAAAGTTACCGCCTTTTTCTAAAGAGGAGGCAGCCAGATTATGTTATTTGTTACTGATGCAAGGGTTACCGGCCGTAGCCGAACAAAATATTGAAGAATTTGGCGCTGTGATCACACAATTGCAACGATCCGTTGGGGAATATTTTTCACCCGTTCAAGGGGGGGCCTTTACGAGTAATGAAGTGGGCGAAGTGATGGCGTGGTGTTCAAGGCAAGGTGCTGTCGCAATCGGCCAAACATCATGGGGGCCAACCGGTTTTTGTGCCGTTCCAAGTGACCAACAAGCAAGCGAGCTAGTGAGTGCAGCGAAAGAACGGTTCAAACACTTGGTTAATTTAGACTATGTAATTACCCGGGCCACAAACCAAGGTGCAAAAATCATCGTTGAGTAAAAAGGTCGTAATTATTGCCAATTCAGGACGAATGTTGGCGGTGTCTGCTTATCGTGCAAATTGGATGCCTTTAGTCGTTGATTGTTTTGGTGATCAAGAAACCGAGCAAGTCACTCAGCATAATTGGGTGGTTAACGATTTATCCCGGGTCTGTTTAGAACCGGTTATTAATAATATTAAGCATCATTTTGACGTTGAAGCTCTGGTTTATGGCAGTGGCTTTGAGGCTCATTTAGAAACGTTAAACTGGCTTTCTCAGCAATTTATTGTTTGGGGGAATACGTTTGCAACATTTCAGCGTGTTCAAGATAAATTCTTTTTCTTTACCACTCTTCAGCGCTTACAAATTCCTTTTTTAGAAACCCATTTTACCCAGCCCCTAGCTGTTGGCGGTCAATGGCTTGTTAAACCGGTGTCGGGTGAAGGGGGAGAGAGGATTCATTTTTATGATTCACTGGAATCGACCGAGGATGCGATTTATTGGCAGCGTTATCAAAAAGGGTCCGTGGGTTCAGTGCTTTTTGTGAGTAATGGAAAAAATGTGCAAGCTATCGGCTTTAACTGCCAATGGGTTGAGGGTGATCAGGCTAAATATCCCTTTGTTTTTTCTGGAATCAGGCATTTTCCAGAGTTGAGTGCCGAGCATTGTCAACAACTATTAGGTTGGCTTGATCAATTAGCAAGTGCATTTTCTTTGTTGGGGTTGAACAGTCTTGATTTTATTTTTGCTAAGGGTCAGTTATGGGTGCTTGAAATTAACCCGAGGCCTTCAGCAAGTCTGATGCTTTATGATGGTTATAGTCAGCGTAAGCTGTTTGATCATCATGTTCAGGGGTGTCGGGGTTACTTGTCCTATCTTCCCGCGCAGACGATTGATTATGGCCGTGGTTATCAGGTGTTGTATACCTATTATGAATTGTTTATCCCGGAACAAATTGAATGGCCGGACTGGGTATTGGATAAGCCACAATCGGGCGTAATAATCCCCATTAATGGCCCTATTTGCAGTATTATTGCGGCTGAGCAAGATACTGAGAGACTCGCTGAAATGTTGAAGCAACGTGCTCGAGTCGTCTATCAATTACTTCTATATAAGGAAAAAGTTTTATCATGCAATTTTATGCCAGTGTTAATAAATTAGCCAAGCCTTTAGTGACACAACTGATAGAAAATGCGGATGCATTAAGGCTTAAGGTCGAGCAATTAGAAAATGGTTGCACCATTATTGATGCCGGCATCAATGTTTCTGGCGGACTTGAGGCTGGGCGGATAATTTCTGAAATATGTCTAGGGGGTATGGGTTCCGTTACTTTAACGCAAAGCGGGCAAATCAGTCAGTGGCCCTTAACGGTTAACGTTCATACCGGTAATCCGGTTTTGGCTTGTTTAGGGAGTCAGTATGCGGGCTGGAGTTTATCGCATGAGAAGTTTTATGCGCTGGGTTCGGGTCCTGCGCGGGCGCTCTGTGTTAAAGAAAATTTATTTAAAGAGCTTGATTATCGCGATGACTTCGATTCAACCGTTTTGGTTATTGAAGGAGACAAAGTGCCGCCATTACCGTTAATAGAAAAAATTGCGGATGCTTGTCATTTGGCGGCGTCTCAACTTACCATTATTTTAACACCCACCAGTAGTTTGGCCGGTTGTGTTCAAGTGGTAGCAAGGGTGTTAGAGGTCGCTATGCATAAAGCCCATGAACTTCATTTTCCTTTGGAAGATATTGTTGACGGCAGTGGGAGTGCACCTTTATGTCCACCACATCCTGATTTTGTTAAAGCGATGGGGCGAACTAATGATGCCATCTTGTTTGCTGGGCAAGTGCACTTGTTTGTTAAGGGAAGTGATGAAGCAGCAAAGAATTTAGCCACTCAACTTCCCAGTTCTACCTCTAAAGATTACGGTAAACCCTTTGCCGATATTTTTAAAGCTTATGATTATGATTTCTTTAAGATTGACGGCATGTTGTTTAGTCCAGCGCGGGTTACGGTCACAGCGGTAGATTCAGGCAATAGCTTTCATGCCGGGCAATTAGATGAGGCCTTATTAAATCAGTCGTTTGGAGCCTAAAGGTTCGTGCCTGACATTGTTATTTTCACGGATGATCCGGGGTGGCATGGTGCGCGATTACAAGAGGCATTTGCACAGCAAGGGTTAGAGAGCGTTTTTGTTTCTTTAACCGATTGTCAATTGAATCTGAGCGATCAAGGGTTGCCCCTTATAATCCCGGGTTTTGAGGCACAGTTGCCAATAGCTGCTTTTGTACGAGGTGTTCCAGGTGGCTCGCTAGAGGAAGTGGTCTTTTATCTTGATGTTTTACATGGGTTATCTTTATTAGATGTTCCGGTATACAACAATGGTAAAGTCATCGAGCGCAGTGTTGATAAGGCAATGACTAGCTTTTTGTTACAGACAAACCAGTTAGCGACGCCACAAACATGGGTGCTAAGGGACCAGCAGCAAGCGGTCTATCGGGTTAATCAAGAATTACAACAAGGTTTTCGTGTGATCGTAAAGCCGGTGTTTGGTTCTCAGGGAGAAGGAATTCGACTGATTGAAAAAGAATCAGATCTAATTTGGATGGCACCGAGTCGGGGAATCTATTATTTACAACGATTTATTGATTGTCAGGGGTCCGGTTATTCTGATTGGCGTGTATTTGTTATTAATCAGAAGGTTGTCGCTGCGATGCGTCGAGAAGGCTTGTTTTGGTTAAATAATGTAGCCAGAGGCGCTACATGTCGAGCAGAAGTGTTAGAGGATGCCATGGCCGTCTTAGCGTTACGGGCTACCGAAGCGTTAGCAATGGATTATGCCGGTGTTGATATAATCGTAGATAAAGAGGGTCATTATTCAGTTATTGAGGTCAATAGTATTCCCGCCTGGAAGGGCTTGCAAAGTATTTGCCATATTGATATTGCGCAATTATTAGTAGCTGATTTATTACAACGTCATTTATTTTATCATACGAACACGCCCAAATCAGTGGCACTGTAGTGATAGCGCAAGATCAGTTAATAACGTTGTATTTGAAGGCCTGTGAACTTGAATTGCAAACCTTTAAGCCCGGTAATGTCAGTGTTTATGCGGATGGTCATGATATGGTCGTTGACGATTTTCGGTTAAGTGCAAAAGTAAGTGCTAAATCAATTACCAATTTGAAATATTCCTTGGGTGAAAAAATATATTATGCGGTAAGGCAGACGAGAGAAGCGGTTGGCTGTAATACTAATTTGGGTATTTTATTATTAGCAGCGCCTTTGTTTGAGGCGGTTAAGTATTTAACTGTTTCTGTTTCTTTGCAACAAGCGGTAGAGCGAGTGTTAAAGGAAACGACATTAGCAGATGCTAATTGGGTATTTAAGGCAATAGCCTTAGCAAATCCAGGGGGATTAGGGTATTCAGAGCAACAGGATGTGCATAGAGAAGCCTCTGTAACGCTTGTGGAAGCGATGGATTTAGCGAAGGATAAAGATAGAATTGCGGCGCAGTACGCTCTGGGTTATAAAGATATTTTTACTGTGGCAATTTTAATGTACAATTTATCGATGGATCGGTGCTGTGATCCACGAGTTGCTTCGTTATCAGTTTATGCTGGGCTTTTATCACATTTTCCGGATAGTCACATTGAGCGAAAATATGGTAAAAAATATTCTGATTTAGTGCAAAACAAGATGGAAAATATTGCGATTAGGTTGTTAGACTCGGATGATTTTTCGGTTTTAGAAGAGACGTTATATGACATTGATTCTGAATTTAAGGGATTAGGGATCAACCCGGGAACCACCGCTGATATGACTGTTGCAACGTTAGTGGCTGTTTTTATCCAGAGTTATTTTGATTAGTCGTGATTCTAAACTAGCGTGAGTGGCGGGCTGTTTTCTCTGTTTTTCGAGTGAAAGGGCTTGTGTTGCGTCAAAGTGCGCGTCATTATGGTTGGGAGTCGCACTATTATAATGCGAGAAAGAAGTGCGTGGGAGGGGTTTAGCCGGCTAGACTATAAAACATCTTTTGAAAACAACACCTTAATTAGTTGGTGTGTTTTTTGCTTGAGTTATGTTTTTCAGTTTGAAGTTGCGGCTTAAATGTTTACCAGAAACATTGATTTATAATTTATAGAAGGAAGCATAGAAAGTGTCTATACTTAAAAAGGTTTTATCATTTTTTGATAAAGATAAAGAGGATGGGGAACCGGAAGGTTCTTCTCAGGCAACAGCAAGTGAACCAATATTAGAAACTAAAGAGGAAAGTACAAAAATGGCTAAAATTAACAATATGTGTGTGGGTGAATCATTAATCGGTGATGGTAACGAAGTTGCTCATATCGACTTGATTATTGGTCCACGTGGTAGTGCTGCAGAAACAGCTTTTGCTAACTGTCTTACTAACAATAAAGACGGTTTTTCAAGTGTTTTAGCAATTGTTGCTCCAAACTTGATGGTTAAACCTTCAACTGTAATGTTCAACAAAGTGACTATTAAAGGTTCTAAACAAGCGGTACAAATGTTTGGTCCAGCTCAGCGTGGTGTAGCGATGGCCGTTGCTGATTCTGTTGAAGACGGAACTATTCCTGCAGATCAAGCCGATGATTTGTTTATTGCGGTAGGTGTTTTTATTCATTGGGCTGCTGAAGACGATGCAAAAATTCAACAGTACAACTACGAAGCAACTAAAGAAGCGTTGGCACGTGCGATATCAGGATCACCAACAGCAGTTGAAGTGGTAGCGGCTAAAGGGGAATCAACACATCCTTTCGCAGCAAACTAAAATAGACCAGACTAAAATCTGATTTATTTCGAAAAATACCTCGGATTTCCGGGGTATTTTTTTGCCTGAAATTTGACTCGAGGCTCAATAACGGGCTAATTGGGATATGATACGGCCATCCAGTTGTTGATTATGAAGGGCACTGGCGATTAATGCGGTGTGGATATTCCGTTGTTGAAGTTGCTCTAGATCGACCAAAGAACGAATGCCACCGGCAGCCACTAAATTAATATCAGGGCGTTGTTCTTGGAGCATCGTGAGCTTGTTAAAATCAGGACCTCGTTGCCCGCCGATACGGTCGAGGGTCATGGCAATGACGGTAGCCGGCCAAAGTAGTGGTTTTTGGAATAGCGGCGCAGGGCCCAAAGGTTGGTCATTATAAAAATCTAGCGATAGGATGAAGGGTGGGCAATGAGAAAATAAGGTGTTCTCAATAGTTGTTTCAGGGTTAAGGCTTTCGGTTCCGATGATGGGAATGATTTTCTGATTAGCCAGTGTTTGAGTCGCCCAAGAGCCTTGGTCGAGCCAAAAAGTTATATTAGGAAAGTGGTTTAATAAATTAACAATAAAATTATTGTTTTGGCCTGTTTTCATAATGCTGTTCAAATCAGCAATGTAAATGGTATCGAAGGCATATAAAGAAAGAAAATCATTGATGACTTGGATGGGTTGACTCGATTTGCACAGTGCGCTGTTAACCGGTTGATAATGTTTTCGGGTGCCATTTTTTGCATGAACAACATGGCCGTCTAAGAGGTCAATAACGGGAATTAATTTCATGATTACACTGTACGTTATGACCGCTAGGATAACCAGTTCCTTAAGTGGATTGCGATGAGAATTCTTGTTTTTGAATTTATTACCGGCGGCGGTCTTAATAATAAGCCCTTGCCGCATTCACTAGTTCAAGAAGGTGAACTGATGCGTTTGGCATTGCTTCTGGATTTGATGGCGATGCCGGCTATAGAAGTCAGTTTGTTGCATGACCCGCGCGTGCCACTTGATAAACTGATGGTTGATAACCAGATGATTAAGATCATTCCAATAACGCCTCAGCAAGATTTCTGGCAGGTTCTAGCGGAACAAGCGCCGTTGTGTGATGCGGTTTGGCCGATTGCACCCGAAAGTGAAGGGATTTTGGAAGCTATCAGTTATTGGGTGGAGGAGTCTGGGCTAAAGTTACTCGGCTCGTCGTCTGAGGCGGTAGCGCTAACGGCAGATAAGTATCGGTTGTTTAAACGGTTAGAGCATCAGGGAATACCGGTCGTTAAAACCTATACGTTCGCTGAATTAGACGTTTTGCCTTCAGGTCCGTGGGTCTTAAAGCCCCGTGATGGGGTGGGTTGTGAAGGGATTGTTCAGGTTAAATCGATCGTTGGTTTTAAGGCGGTCACTGACCCGGAAAGGTTTATTATTCAACCGTTTGAAGCCGGGAAGTTATTAAGTTTATCGTGTTTGTTTAAAGGCGGTCGTGGAGCCTTGATTTGTATGAATGAACAACGGGTTAAACAAAATGAAGAGACCTTTGAGTTGGAGCGTATAACGGTTAATGTTGATCAAATGATGCCTGAGATGCCGGCGATGGTTGAGCAATTAGCGAATACTATTCCAGGGTTATGGGGTTATGTCGGTATAGATTTAATTTTAAGCACAGAGGGGTTAAAGGTACTCGAAGTGAATCCGCGACTAACCACCGCATACAGTGGTATCCGATTGGCATTAGGAAGTAACCTCGGTGCCAGTATTATAGCTTTGCTAACCGGGGGCATTGATTTTAAAGCCCAGAGTAACCAATCTATAATAGTTGAAATACCACGGGAGAAAAGGTGAATAATAGGATTGTAGGGTGGGATATTGGCGGTGCACATGTAAAAGCGGCGTTAATAGACTTGGATAAGCAGATTATTCAGGTCATACAGCGGCCGTGCCCTCTCTGGCAAGGCTTGTCTAATTTACAGCTTGCAGTGGCCGAAATAGTTCAGCAATGGGGGGACTTATCAGGACCGCAGATCATGACGATGACCGGAGAATTGGTGGACTTGTTTAATGATCGGGAAGAAGGTGTTAATCAGTTGATCGCAACGATGTCACAAATACATTCAGGCCAGCCCTTGTGGGTATACGCAGGGGATGTTTCCTTTTTACAACCGGCAGAGGTTTTGCCACGACATATTGATCACATAGCATCGGCAAATTGGCGAGCGAGTGCGCGTTATAGTGCCGAGCAACAGGATTCAGGGTTCTTTGTGGATATCGGGAGTACCACGACAGATATTTTGTTGTTCAATAAGGGGGTTATTCAAGGCAAGGCCATCACTGATTTTCAACGCTTGTGTTCTAGGGAATTGATTTATACCGGTATTGTTCGAACACCGCTTATGGCCATTACACAGACTATTGATTTTAAAGGTCAAGCGGTAGGTGTTATGGCTGAGCATTTTGCGACGATGGCTGATGTTTATCGTATTGCTGGGGTTTTGGATGAAAGTCATGATCAATTACCGGCTGCCGATGGCGGCGATAAAACGGTCCCCCACAGTCTTCGCCGGTTAGCGCGAATGATTGGCTGTGATGTTAATGATTACGCTATTAGCGATTGGCAGGCGTTGGCAGAGCAATTTAAACGTCAACAACTTTTAAGGATTCAACGGGCGATCGAAAAACAATGGCTTGATGAACCTGACGGGGTTAAAAAATGTATGGTCGGTGCTGGTGTTGGTCGTTTTTTAGTTCGGGAAATAGCTGAACAGATGGCTTTTGACTATTTAGACTTTAATGATTTATTTGCAGACCAGAAGCAGAAAGAGTCAGGCATCAGTTTGGCTGACTGTGCCCCTGCAGTTGCTGTTGCAAAGTTATGGCAGCAGTATAACTATTGTGTCAATTGATTTAAGTATTGATCAGTTTTGTCATGTATTTTAAATTGCATGTTACAATTTCATTGGTTAGACCTGCCTTTTTTATTGTGAAAATTGTTAATGCTCCCACCTAATACTCTTATTCATCAGTTACCTTATTATCCAGATAGTGCGGATGTTTTTTCGCCCTTGGCGAATAAGCCATGGTCTATATTTTTAGACAGTGGCGACCAGAATTCGAGGTTGGGGCGATTTGATATTATTGTGACTGACCCTGTCTGTACTCTGGTGACTCGTGGCTTGGAAACAACCATTATTGATGAGCAAGGCGAACGGATTAGTGAAGAAGACCCTTTTTTACTGATTAAACAATGTTTGTTAGCCAGAAAATGTGACAGTGATATTGTGCCTTTTAGCGGTGGTGCGATGGGTTATTTTTCGTATGATTTATCGCGGCGATTAGAGTCTTTACCGGTTATTGCACTCAATGCCGAGAATACGCCTGATATGGCGGTGGGTATATATGATTGGGCCGTGATTGTTGACCATGATAAGCAGAAAAGTTGGTTGGTTAGTCAGGGTATGTCTACGAAGACAACGGATAATTGGGACGCTTTGATTAGCCAATTTAGCCCGCCACATGAGCCTGAGGATATTCCAGTTTTTAAAGTGTTAGGCGCTATCCAATCAAATATGACACCGGCGCAATATGGCACCGCCTTTGATCAGATAAAAACTTATTTGAAGGAAGGGGATTGTTACCAAGTTAATCTAGCGCAGCGATTTAGTTGTCAATGTGAGGGGAATGCATGGGAGGCTTATCTACGGTTGCGTAGAATTAATTCAGCTCCTTATTGTGCGTATTTGAATTTACCGGATGTGCAAATTCTGAGTTCTTCGCCCGAACGTTTTTTGAGCGTTGATAAAGGCCGGGTTGAAACTAAACCGATTAAAGGAACGATTGCCAGAAAGCCAGGGGTTTTAGAAAATGAAGCTCAAATTGAGGCGTTGGCAAACAGTTTGAAAGACCGGGCAGAGAATTTAATGATTGTTGATTTGCTCCGTAACGATATTAGTAAAAGCTGTAAGGCGGGTTCGGTTAATGTGCCGGCATTATTTGCAGTCGAGAGCTTTGCAACGGTGCATCATTTGGTCAGCACAGTAGAGGGTCAGTTAGAAGCGGGTTTACATGCATTGGATTTGTTGCGAGGCTGTTTTCCTGGAGGCTCTATTACCGGCGCGCCTAAAATTAGGGCTATGGAAATCATCGAAGAATTAGAGCCAAATTGCAGAGGGGCTTATTGCGGGTCTATTGGTTATATTGGATATAATGGCAATATGGATACAAATATTGCCATCCGGACATTGGTATATTCTGAAAATACGTTACGCTTTTGGGCCGGTGGCGGCATTGTGAATGATTCTGTGCTTGAAGCTGAATATCAGGAGTGTTTTGATAAAGCGCAGGCTATTTTCAACTTATTGGAACAATTGGAGCATTGACCGTTATGTTGCAAAGTTAATGGGTTAAGTCATTAGTATTATGCGGGTTATTAAACTGGGTGGGAGTCTTTCAAAATCCCCAGAACTTTATAAATGGATAAGAGCCGTTGTTGACTTGCCCGATGAACGCATTGTCATCGTACCCGGGGGCGGTGGCTTTGCTGATCACGTAAGGAGTTTGCAAACGTATTGGTGTTTCAATGATTCTGTGGCGCATGAAATGGCAATTATGGCGATGCAGAATATGGCTGTATTCTATGCTGGATTAGACAGTGCTGTGCAGGTCGCGACTTCGCCTGAGGAGATACAACGACTCTTTGAACAGGGACAAGTACCGGTTTGGTCGCCGACATTACAATGGCTTGATCAATACAAGGTATCGCATTCTTGGGATGTCAGTTCTGATAGTTTGTCGGTTGTGATTGCTCAGGCTCTGGCTGCAAAACAGTTGATACTGGTTAAGTCCGTACGGGTTCCTAAAGATATAACGGTGGCAGAATTGGTTGAACAAGCCATTGCAGATAAGGCGTTCAGTCGGTATATTGAAAACAATATTTTTGATTTAACGTTGAGTCACAAAGATGACTTTTTATTGCTTCCTGAGTTGCTAGAAAATAATTGAATTAAACCGATGAGTTACCCGACCAAAAAACCAGTCACCACCCTGACAGTAGCAGAACAATTGGCGAAGAAACCTGTGTTATTGATGGTTCAGTTTTTAACGAAACAATACAGACAGGCCATTTACCGTGCCCGGGAATCTGTTGGGCAACACAAAAGAGATATTGTTGTTTCCAGAGTTGAGGAAATCAGTACTAGTTTGCAGGAAACTAAAGAACAGTTTACCGATGCTCTGGACAATTTTAAGAAAATTGTCCGTGTTGATGAGATGGGTTTAGGCGATTGTTATCGTGAACTCAAGCGTCATTACGATAAAAGTGAAGCATGCTCAATTGCCGTTCACGATAAAATAAGCGCAATTGAAGAGGTGAGCGAGGCTTTGTTTAAGGAATGGGAGCAAGAGCTTGATCTTTATACTAACCGTGTTTTGAAGGCGCAGAGTCGACAGCAATTAAAAATCACTAAGTTACACTATAAGCGGTTAATTAAAGCGATGAAGCAGGCAGAAATGCGAATAAAGCCGGTTTTATTAGCCTTTAGAGATCAGGTTTTATTTATGAAGCATAATCTTAATGCGCAGGCGATAGCGGCTTTACAGCACGAATTAGCCATTATTGGGTTTGATATTGCTCAGTTGATAGCAGCGATGGAGAAATCTATTACGGAAGCGAATGATTTTGTTTTCACCTTAGTTGAACAAAAATCATTGCCCCACTCAAAGTAGGTATTTTGGGTAAAAAAAAGGAGCCTTGGCTCCTTTTTTTATTTTTAAATAATTGACTTAATGCAAATCATATAAAATATTGTTCGTACTGTCCCTTTTGCGCTGTTCCTTGTCTTTTATCTGGTGCATGTCTTGTTCAAAGCGCTCTTCTTCATAGGACTTAATCATTGCATCCCAGTCAGAGAACTTAGTATATTCAGGTCTGCCTGATTCATGTAGTTCAGCAAATTTGGTTTTACCGGCCGCAATGAGTTCAGCGCTGGTCTTACCATCAACAGTATCTAAGAATTCTGAGTTTGTATCAAAACCATTTTTCATTGTCCAGAACGCTATTTCGAATTCTAGTTTTTGGCGTTTGGGGAGGTATTCTTTCATGACCCGGACAGACTTAAAGGCTAGCTTACTTGTACGGCCATTAATTTGTCTTTCTCCACTGCAGCCGATACTCAGCATGGCAGTTAAGCAGATTAAAAGGATAAAGAGTTTTTTCATGGCATTTCCTCATGCATTTATTAGTTATTATTAAATTAGACTGGTTTTTATGAACGCTGGGCTATTTTACGCTAAACTGGCCTACAGCTTTGGAATCTTAACAAAGTAAAATAGCATTTTATGACAAGTATTAGTAAACAATTTATGCTGGATTTTATTCAATTATTAAAGAATCGATATTTAACTCTAATAACCTATCAGGTTTCTGATGATACACAAGTCACTATTTATCAACAACGGATCGAACAACTGATTTTAGCAGAATCCTTTTTAAAGAAAGGGCAATTAATTTCAACGCATTCAGAGCGAGCATTACAGGTCGCTGTTATTGGCCCAACCCAGGTCGGTAAAAGTTCTATTGTTAACTTATTGTTAAATAATACGATCGCTGGCGTGAGTGCGCTGGCGGGGTATACGGTACACCCACAAGGTTTTCTAGCAGGTGTTTCAGACCAAGACCACCAGTGGATAGAGGCTCATTTTGGTGGTTTTAGACGTGTCGAAATGAAAGATTTGAATGCGCAAGATTATAATGCGTATTCGTTAATGCCGGCAGATAAGACTCCACCAACGCCATTGCCTGATTGTTTGCTTTGGGATTTACCTGATTTTGATTCGATTGATGCAACGGGGTATCGTGAAGGTGTTTTAACCACCGTTGGGTTAGCGGACGTAGTTGTACTGGTGGTGAGCAAAGAGAAATATGCTGATCAGTCAGTTTGGGAAATGATGGCTTTGTTAGAGCCGTTAAATTTACCGACAATTATTATTGTTAATAAATTGGTGGCTGATAGTCAGCAGGTTGTTTTGTCATCATTGACTGATAAATGGCGACAAGCTCGAAAAGATGCAGTGCCTGCCATTATTCCGCTTAATTACCAATCTTCTGGGCGTTTGGAAAGTTGGCCACAAGCTGAATTTGAAGGCGCTAGACGTGCATTTATAGAGGCGGTGAGTCAGCGTAAACCTTCTGAGCAATCAAGTTTTGAGAAAGCTTATTTGAATCAGCACTGGAAAGGATGGTTGGCGCCTATTCGAGAAGAAGAAACTGCACTAAAAACGTGGCGTCAGTTGTTAGACCATGCGGTTAAAGAAGCGCTGGCACAATATGAACGTGATTATTTAGAGCACCCACACCATTATGATACTTTTCAAAATGCGATGTTGGAATTGCTGACATTACTGGAAATCCCCGGGTTAGCTAAGGTTTTGAGTAAAATACGGAGGATTCTAACGTGGCCCGTTCGTCAGGTTCTCAGATTGGGTCGGTTTGGTAAACGTAATAGTGATGAGGCTGATATTAGCCAAGAAATTAATTTACTGAATCAGAAAGCAGAGCATTTTTTAATTAAGATTTCTGAAAAGATTATTGACCAAATTGATGATGAGCCAGAAAGGGCGCAATGGTGGAAAGAAATGAATGCCATTATGCGATCAAATCGTCAAGCCATTATGGATGGTTTTGGTCAGGCAGTATTGGTTTATCACGAGGAATTTCAAGGCGAAGTGGAACGTATTGCGCAACGGTTATACCGAAAACTGCAAGAGCAACCGGCTGTTTTAAATAGTCTACGGGCGACTCGATTAACGACTGATTCGGCGGCGATAGCATTGGCAATAAAGACTGGCGGCATTGGCTTGCAGGATTTATTAATCACCCCATTAATGTTGTCAGTTACATCGCTGTTGACGGAAAGTGTATTAGGTGGTTATATCGGCCGACTGGAAATGGAATTAAAACAAAAGCAATTAGCGACTGTTAAACAACAGTTGTTTTTAGAAGCAATGAAAGTGCCGATGGCTAAGTTCCCTGAGCAAATGGAACAGAACAAGCGATTTAATGTTTCGTTAGATCGGGTTGAACAGGCCGAGCAACAGTTAAAAGAGAAAAAGCATGGATTACGATTATTCTGAACTGGTTAGAAAATCACAAAAATGGAGTAAACAGACTCTTGATTCGGGTTGGGTACGTCAAGTTGAGGTTCAGGCGTTATCTGAAGCAGAGCTTAATAGCGCCGATGCTTTGTTTTCGAATGCAGGTCAACGGCCATTGATTGTTGCTTTTTTAGGGGGTACTGGGGTCGGTAAGAGTACGTTGATTAATCGTTTGGCAGGCAAAGATATTGCTCGTACGGGTGTAGAACGGCCGACCTCTAGAGAAGTAACGTTGTTTTACCATCAATCAGTTGCCCTGCAGCAATTTCCAGAGCATTTACCGATTGATAAGGTGAGAACGGCGCCGCATCAAGATGATGTGCATAAAGACGTGATGTGGGTCGATATGCCGGATATGGATAGTACGGAAATGGAAAATAAAGCGCTGGTTTTAGAATGGCTAGCGCATGTTGATGTTTTGGTTTATGTCGTTAGTCCCGAGCGCTACCGTGATAATAGGGCTTGGCAATTATTAGTAGCCGAAGGGGGCAAACATGCTTGGCTATTTGTAATGAATCAATTTGATCGGGGGCAACCTGAACAACAGGTCGATTTTGCGCGGCAGTTACATAAAGCGGGTTTTGTTGACCCTATTATTATAAATACGATTTGCGCTGGCGAGAAGAGCAATAGTGAGAAAGATGAGTTTAATCGGTTGGGTGTAACTATTCATCAGTTAGCTAATCGTCAAACCATAGCTGAAATTGAATACCGAAGTCTACAGATAAAAAGAGCCGATTTAAAACAGCGCTTGGAGGCTTGCTTAGGCCGGTTTGGGATGGACGATGCGCACCAGAAATTAGTTGATAGGTGGTTGCTTAATTGGCAGCGAAATGAAGAGACTTTAGAAAAAGGCATGGTTTGGCCTATTCAATGTATGTCAGCAGATTATTCTGAGAAAGAGACTCATTTGTTCGAAGGACTGTTTCGCCGCAGGAAAGAAACACAAGAACCTGAAAAGTCTGTTAAGACAGAGTTTTGGGATGACTGGGCACAAAGTCGGTATGAAGATGAACTGGACCAGTTGATTTTAATAGCAGACGACCAGCGTCTCGCATTAACACCACTTAGACAAGGACTGCAGCCTTTGCGTGCATCTGCTAAAGGTAAAATTGAGGCGTATGTGGAATTAGCAGTTAGGGATGCTCTTGTTAAGCCAGGTAATGGTGTGCAACGATTTTTTATGAAGTTATTCGTTTTTCTGGGTGCAGTGTTACCGTTATCCGCTATGAGTTGGGTGGGTTACCAAGTGTTTGAAGGGTATTACCAGAGTGGGGTAACGGAGCGTGCTTATCTAGGAACTGATTTCGCTATTCATAGTATTTTATTGATTTTAATTACCTGGTTATTACCTTTTTTCATACAAAGGCAATTGAAACCCTCGATGGAAAAAGTAGCCCTTAAAGGATTAATGACTGGTTTAACGAAAGGACTGACAGCACTAAGTGCTGATGTGTTGAAAGTAGTGGCGGAAAATAAAGAAACACGTGATCATATTATCGCGGAGGTACAGGCGTTAATTCAACAGTGTGAAAGTACTACTGAAAAGCCGCAAGGAGTTGAAAATACCACGTTGTCACGGATGTTGATTTCGGGTCGAAAATAAATGTAAGGGTAAGATTAGGTTGGTTGTTTATCTATGGGGAGCGTCTTAAAGAAAGTGGTCAAGGGTGATTGAATTAATACGCTGTTGTGACTTGGCGACAGATTTATCCTCGGTCGTATTGTAACCCCATAAGGCAAACGACAAAGTGAGTGTAGAAAGTCGGTCGTTGGCAATCACATTCAGCAAAGTTGGTAGTCGATCCTCGACAAAATGAATATTTTGTTGTGGGTTTTTTTCAAGCAGTTCACTCAGTACGGCTTCTTTACTCATTTGTCGATCTAAGCCATAGATGTTATCGCTGGGTAAATCAATTTCATTAGCGGCCAGTATTTGGACCACAAAACGTTCTTGTTTTGTGGTGATAATAGTCCAAGGCTGGAGACCCAAATTTTTTAATTTTGCACGTATTCCGGGGAAAAGTGGGTTCATGGCTATCCACTCATCTAGATTGTTTTTAATCCAGTGATCACGGACATTCCCAAACAATTTTTTTAGGGCCTCAGGGGTTTGGTTAGTTTCCACGAGAGCTTGTTGTTTGAGGGTCTTAAAGTTGTTAATAATAGAATCAATACTTTGATCTAGGTAAAGAAGACGAATGATTAAAATAGCTTCGAAGCCTGTTTCAATGATTGGTCGGGTTAGGCGGAATTGGTTAATTAATACCGTGCTTGGAAGGGGGTCTTTCATGTCGGGCCATATTTGTATGGCCGCTTTCCAGCCGGTTATGCCGGTTTCAATAGCACTGTCGCAGATGACACCATCAAAGTCGAGAGCATAGATAACAGGTTTTTTCATAAGTTGCTCTTGTGAATGATAGCCAGTAAAAACAGATGTCATTATATTTGAATTTAAATAATTTAATAGAATCATATCATTGCATACTGTAGAATTATTCATGCAATAAAGGGGGCGACATGGCTTCGACGTGGATAGCAAAACCTTGAGTGCATGCCGAGGACAGTACACCTCGTAAAATCTACTGAACTTAAAGTATTCGCAAATGACGAAAACTACTCAATGGCTTTAGCTGCGTAAAACCAGCACCATTCCTCTGACTGTGTGTGCTTATGCGGGCAGAGTTCTTCGGAACACTCAGAGGTCATCTCACATAAGATCGCGCCAAGGCTTCGTTCGTAGCTGGAAGCGTTAAATTTAATCGAAATCGCTGATAGTTTTCTTGGCCTGTCGGGTAGCTATTAGTTAAACAAAAGCACGGGATAAGCATGTAGACCTTATGGCGGAGTGTTTGCGGACGGGGGTTCGATTCCCCCCGCCTCCACCAATCAATCTGTTAGAGCTAAGTTGCTGTTTCTATTAGGAACAGTAGCTTGGCTTTAGCTAACTTTCAGTACTTATCTGACCTCAAAACGTCCTCTCTGGACTAAAACTGAAACCATTCTGAAACCGTTTCAGTCAAGTGGAGTATAAAAGGCACCGTAGTATAATGGAAGGGCCTTTGTGACTCTTAGGTGGCTTAAATGCGACCATCCAGACCCCACGGGGGGGAGTTGGCTCTTAACGTAATTAATATGCTGTCTCAGATTTTTCTGCTGAATACTTTTGGGGGGACTAAGAGTTCATTGGAAATGGGACTAACCAAGCCCCCTTGAAACACCACTCCTACCGTTATGATTAACACCTCTAGGACTCTCCCTTAGAAACCCCAGAGGGCTAACTGTCTTTGTTGGGGGGCTTAACGTACCTAAGGTTTGCTGACCAAATTATGAGTATTCGTTCTAGGGTATCTTTAGGGTTGTCTTCGTTAAGACTAATATAAGTTAGTAAGGAGGTTGCTACCGCTAGCGTAGTCCTTCATCCAATTGACCCTATATCAGACTATTACGTGTTTTGTTTGACAATAGTAATGCTGACAAAAAGTTCTAATAGTATTTATAGAAGAAATTGTCAGGATTAGACCTATGAACCCTTTAGACCTAACTTAAGGTTGGTTATTGCGGTGGCTACCTCCTTCAGTTTACTTACATCAGTTTCTTTAGGTTTCCTCTTAGGTTTTAGTCTTTTGTACTCTGCCCTTAGTTGGTTGTAGTAGGGGCTTATTTCGCGCTTGTCAATCAACATCCTTAGTCTTGTCTTTAAATCCATACCACTATCCATGCTGTATTAATATCATTTCATGTTAACTGTTGGTTCACAGTAGTTGTCTCATTTATGATTCGATTTGCTTAACAAGTGAACCATTTTTAAAATCACTTTCTGACTTTCATCATTTAACGCACGAATATCCTTAACCAACTTAAGTTCTTTAGCTGTAAGAGCAGCCTTGTCATGTAGTCCACGAATGTCAGCAATTAATTTCCGTTCTTTAGCTGTAAGAGCAACATCTGTGTCGTTTGGTGATGTTAGATAAGTAAGGGGAACGCCTAATAGTTCAGATATTTTAATAATATCCTCATATTTTGGCTTACGTCTACCTGTCATCCAATGATTAAATGCCCCGGGAGTAATACTTAATTTATTAGCTAACTGTTCTTGGGTAAGTCCTTGCTCACGCATCAACCTGAGCGTTTCCTCTATCCATGCTGTATTAATATCATCGTTAGTCATAACTATGGATAATGCCATACAGAGTTGATTTTTTGAAGACCTAGTTATGAGGGTTAGAAGTTTAGATTTATGACATCATCATTATCTTCCACCTCATGCCAATCAGAAATTGGAAATCAGCTTTAAATCGGCTTATGATTGAGTTCGAAGAACGCTTTGCCGATTATGTTTAAAACCAGCAGGTACAAAGAATGATTTACTGGGTCTTCATAGATATATTAGGTTAATCCAAAACCGTTTCCCCTATACCTCCCTTGGGGGGTAGATGCTGTAGTAGTATACCCCTATCATATATACCCTTAGGACTACTATGAGTAACCTCCCCCACCACCACTACCTATCATTATCCCTCTACCCACTATCCAGTAGTACTATAGACTCTCTTAAGTCACTAGGAGATTTGCCTGTATTTGGTAGGGGTGAGAAGAATAAAGCGTCTAAGGTTACCGTAGGGAACCGCTATGATTGTCTGGTTAGGTTGTTATCATCCTTGATTGCATTAACTAAGTTATCTACAGAGGTTGGTTTGTATCGGAGCATGAAGACCTCAGCCTTTAGTGGCTCTGAGGTTTCCTATCGGGTCTTTAAGTTTGTCTCTGGTTATTTGGTTGATGAAGGTTACCTGATAAAGGTAGAGGGTGAATGGCTTGAGGGTATGGCATCTACTTTTTATATCACAGAGAAAATGGTGGAGTGGTGTAGGGATAATGAGATTGCCCCTAGGGACTTCGGATTAGTTAATCTGGTTAGGGCTAAATACCCCAGCTATTACAATGAGAAGGGTAAGAAGGTACAAGGTAAACCAGTAGCTGACATTAGTACCTCTGGGGACTACCAAGACCAAGTTCGTATTGTGAGTGACATCAACCACTACCTCATAAAACACTCCCTCAGTACTCCCTTTGTAGGCTTGTTCCGTTCATTCTCTAATTATCAGGATGATGAGAAGAAGTTAACCGATGGTGGTAGGCTTTATGCTGAAGGAGGCAGTTACCAAAGTCTAAATTCAGAACAACGGTTAGCCTTAAAGATTGATGGTGAATGTGTCGCGGAGGTAGACATTAAGGCAAGCCACTTAACCTTGATGTGCTTTGTGGCGCGTATGCTAGATAACAGCGTACCCGAACTAGACCCCGATAAAGACCCATATCACATCGAGGGTCTTCCAAGACCCATAGTGAAGCAATGGATAGTTGCCTACTCAGCCAAACTTAAGCCCCTGACCCGATGGTCAGAGGAAGCCACAGAGAAGCTTAGTGAACAAGGTGTTGATGTGATTGACTATGAGGTCGAAGTCGTCGGTAAGGCTGTTTCAAGCAAGTACCCCTTCATTTATACCTTACCCTCTACTGCAGTCAATTGGGGGTACCTCCAAAGAAGAGAGGCGGATGCCCTTATAGCGACCATGAGACGACTAGCCCACGAGTACGATGTGCCATCATACCCAGTACATGACAGCCTAATAGTCAAGCAGTCAGATATCTTTTTAGTCACGAGGGTCATGAAAGAGTCATTCAGCAGTATCATTGGGCTTACTCCGGTCTTGAAGGTCTTAACAAGTGATGAAGTGGTCATCTGACAAGGGGTGTTTTTCTTACCCCTAGCCTTGGTATTACTTTTTCTAATACCCCTCTCTCAGATGACCCCTCAGGCTGTCTGAGAGGTGTTGTTAGCTATGATTCTGTAATCTGACATACACCCATAATCTGA
Organism: Methylococcaceae bacterium; assembly: GCA_012965425.1. Taxonomy (GTDB): domain Bacteria; phylum Pseudomonadota; class Gammaproteobacteria; order Methylococcales; family Methylomonadaceae; genus OPU3-GD-OMZ. The sequence goes on along the minus strand of DTSI01000083.1, from coordinate 1,361 downwards.
GAACTGGATGTTAAGAATCTGGGTTCATTGGATTTGATTGCTTGATATACCTTATCAGGTACGCTCAGTCCCTTGTAGATATCACGATAGTATTGACATCGTGCTTCATTCTTTAGATGCACCCCCTCCAGCGAGATTGGACAGAAGGCTGAGGAGCATGAGGGATACTTGGGACATTCATTTGATTTCATATTGTTCTTCCTTGATTAGATTTAGTATTTAAGCGTAGTTCTCGAGCATCAACTCAAAGACCTTGGCATCTGATAGGGATAGCCCTGTGCGTTCCTCCATTCGTTCAGCAACGATATTCCATCGTTGTTTAGTTGTCGGGTTCATTCGTAAATGCGTAATGTACTTGGCGTCCTTTACGTTACGTCTTCGATTGTTTCTTGCGTTGATTGTCATGTGTGGTTCTCCTTTGTTGATATTGGTTCCTGGTTCTTAGTAATCAGGTTGCGTAAATAACAGGTAGGCAGACAGAGACAGCCAAAAGTTTTCTTCCCCTTACAGGAAGCTATTTGGTCTTTGGGTGTCCTTCAAGTGTTTCCCTTACAGGTGCGCCTTAACTTTGTATTTTCTTCTAGACTGTCCATTTAATGCCATTACTGGTTATCACTCTTAATACGAGATTTTTAGATATCGGTAGTTGTTGGTACACTTAGGTACGAATAATAAAATGGAGTTTGATGATGGGGTATCTTAGATTGGTCTTGGCAGTTCTGTTGCTGACTACATTCCCAAGTGTTTATGGCGGGGATTGTTTTGAGAATAAGGATATTGATGATTGCCGGGTAAAGGCAGAACAAGGAGATGCGCAAGCACAAAACATTTTAGGGGTGTTGTATCACAGCGGAACCGGTGTTACTCAAGACTACAAAGAAGCAGTCAAGTGGTATAGGTTGGCAGCAGAACAAGGACATGCTTCAGCACAATACAAATTAGGGTTGATGTATCTTCAAGGGAAAGGTGTTGTTCAGGACTATGTAATGGCGCATATGTATTGGAATCTTGCGGCAGTTAGTGGGAATAAAGATGCGATAAAAGGTAGAGATATTATTGGGAAGAATATGACTGATTCGCAACTAGCAGAAGCACAGAAGTTAGCACGAGAATGGATGAGGACACATCAGTAAATAATCGTTATGTTGACAACAATTAAAGCCCTACTACTCCTGATAGTAACTGTTACCGCCCAAGCGCACTCTGGTAGAACTGATGCTAATGGCGGACACATGAACCGCAAAACTGGTCAGTATCATTGTCATAGCGCATACTGCTCAGTCCCATCAGTCACATCAGTCACATCAGTCACATCATCTCCGTTATCCCCGTTATCCCCGTTATCCCCGTTATCCCCGTTC
>DTSI01000082.1 GCA_012965425.1 Methylococcaceae bacterium | reverse complement strand
TGCTGGTGGATAACCTTAACTTCAATTTACCACCCGGCGGAATTGTAGGCATCATCGGTCCTAACGGTGCCGGTAAAACCACCCTGTTTAGAATGATCGCCAATGAAGTCAGCCCCGATAGCGGCGCCTTAAAACTGGGATCTACGGTTCAACTCGCTTATGTCGATCAATCTCGCGATGAACTCAATGATAATAAAACGGTTTGGGATGATATTTCCGACGGCCTAGATACCATCACGGTCGGCAATTACCAAACGCCTTCTCGCGCCTATGTTAGCCGCTTTAATTTCAAAGGATCTGACCAACAAAAACGCATCGGGGATCTATCTGGCGGCGAACGCAACCGCGTTCATCTTGCTAAACTATTAAAAAGTGGCGGCAACCTACTCTTATTAGATGAACCGACCAATGACTTAGACGTTGAAACCTTACGCGCACTCGAAGAGGCATTGCTAAGTTTCCCAGGTTGCGCCGTTGTTATTTCTCATGACCGCTGGTTTCTTGACCGAATTGCCACCCATATCCTGGCTTTCGAAGGCAACAGCGAGGTCGTCTGGTTTGAAGGTAACTATGCCGACTACGAGGCTGATCGGCACCGCCGACTCGGGACTGATGCCGACAACCCACACCGCATTAAATACAAGAAAATAAACTAACCTGACAACCAATAGTGCTGATGACTTCTTGAGAATTCACTTAAGAAGTCATTCATTCTCCCCGCACAACTGATAACGACAGCGCATTCCGCCACTAACGCAGGCACTCATAAGCACAAAAAATTATAAAATTATAAAATTAAGATAAATATTTTATCAAATTAATGATTTATCTCTATTTTCCTATCATTTTAGGTTAGAATATGCGGTTATTTATAGCTGGTTAATTATTAACCTGTTAACCCAGCCATCACAGCGTGTTTTGCTAACATATCAATACCTTACAACCCTGCTGCGGCTTAATTTAAGGTAGCAGCAGGTGATAGCTATGCAAAAAAGATTTTAATATTCATTTTCAGAGTACAGACATGACAGACTTATCGCTATACAGAAACATCGGTATTTTCGCGCACGTAGATGCCGGAAAAACAACAACTACGGAAAGAATTCTAAAACTAACCGGTAAAATTCATAAAATTGGTGAAGTACATGATGGTGCAGCGACAACAGACTTCATGGAGCAAGAACAAGAACGTGGCATTACTATCCAATCCGCTGCCACAACCTGTATGTGGAATGATCACCGATTAAATATCATCGACACACCCGGTCACGTTGACTTCACAATCGAAGTATATCGCTCACTTAAAGTTCTTGATGGCGGTATTGGTGTTTTCTGTGGCTCGGGCGGCGTTGAACCTCAATCCGAAACCAACTGGCGTTATGCGAATGATTCTGAAGTTTCTCGGATTATTCTCGTTAACAAGCTTGACCGCTTAGGGGCGGATTTCTACCGTGTGGTAAAACAGATTGAAGATGTTCTTGGCGCCAACCCTCTGGTCATGGTGTTACCGATCGGTACCGAAGATGACTTTATCGGGGTTGTTGATCTGCTAACCCGCAAATCGTGGATTTGGGACAATTCTGGTGACCCGACTCAATACACCATTGGAGACGTTCCAGCTGACATGGTCGATCAAGTTGAAGAATGGCGTGAAAAACTCATCGAAACCGCCGTTGAACAAGACGATGACGCGATGGAAAAATACTTAGATGGCGAAGAACCTTCACTGGAAACGCTCAAAGCTTGTATTCGTAAAGGCACCACTGATCTTGTCTTCTTCCCAACGTATTGTGGCTCAGCCTTTAAAAACAAAGGTATCCAGCTCATACTGAATGCCGTTGTGGACTATCTGCCCTGCCCGACAGAAGTTAAACCACAACCTGAAGTTGATCTAGAGGGCGTTGAAACCGGCAAACACGCCATCGTGGATATTGACAAACCACTACGCGCACTGGCTTTTAAAATCATGGATGACCGCTACGGTGCACTGACTTTCATTCGGATTTATTCCGGAAAAATAGACAAAGGCGACACTATTCTTAATAGCTTTACCGGCAAAACTGAACGCATCGGTCGACTCGTTGAAATGCATGCTGATGAACGTATCGAACTCAATAGCGCCCAAGCCGGTGACATTGTCGCTATTGTGGGTATGAAAAATGTTAAAACCGGTCACACCTTATGCTGCCCTAAAAACCCGGCAACACTGGAACCTATGGTTTTCCCAGACCCAGTTATTTCTATTGCTGTGTCTCCTAAAGACAAAGCCGGTTCTGAAAAAATGGGTATTGCTATCGGTAAAATGATCGCTGAAGACCCTTCTTTCCGTGTTGAAACGGACGAGGACAGTGGCGAAACCATCTTAAAAGGTATGGGTGAACTTCATTTAGATATCAAAGTTGATATCTTAAAGCGTACCCACGGCATTGATGTTGAAGTTGGAAAACCGCAGGTTGCCTATCGCGAGACCATCACCAAAAAAATCGAAGACAGCTATACCCATAAGAAGCAATCAGGTGGTTCTGGTCAGTTCGGTAAAATTGACTACACTCTTGAACCTGCAGAGCCTGGCGAAGGCTTTGTCTTTGAATCTAAAGTAACCGGTGGTAATGTTCCCAGAGAGTTCTGGCCGGCCATTGAGAAAGGCTTTAAAAACAGCATGGTAGTAGGCGTTATGGCCGGCTTCCCGTGCCTTGATGTGAAAGTCACCCTGTATGACGGTGGCTTTCATGCTGTTGACTCGTCGGCCGTTGCCTTTGAAATTGCGGCTAAAGCTGCTTACCGCCAATCTATCCCTAAAGCAGGCCCACAGTTGATCGAACCGATTATGAAAGTTGACGTCTTTACGCCCGATGCTCACGTCGGTGACGTTATTGGCGATTTGAACCGTCGTCGCGGTATGATTCAAGGACAAGATGCAGGCGTTAGTGGGGTCCGAATTAAAGCTCAAGCACCCTTAAGTGAAATGTTTGGCTACATTGGTGACCTGAGAACCATGACTTCGGGTCGTGGCCAGTTTTCAATGGAATTCTCACACTACTCGCCGTGCCCAAAAAATGTGGCAGAAGATGTGATTAAAGAAGTTAAAGAACGCCAAGAAAAAAGTTAAGTCAGCTATTTATAGTTAACCGTAACAAAAAGAAAAAGGGTGGCTAATTTCAGCCACCCTTTTTTATGCTCACTCTTTAAACACAGATAAGATTGAGTCCCCTGACTACTGCGTCAGCACCTCTAAACGCACAATCAATTCCATAGCGTGTTGATTATCACGCCCACAAACCTCAACAACCGCCTTAAAATAACTACAGACGACAGGGCGCTCCGGTGTATTAAATAGCTTACACTGATTATTCTCTGTCAGTTGAACACACCGAATACCGGCCGGCTTTCCTGCTGGCATCCCTGGAATCGGTGATGAAATAGTCGGCGCAATACAACAAGCACCACAACCCACTCGGCACTCCATACTACCCCCCTAAAATGACATCAAATCCCGACATTAAGGCATTAATTTCCAATCGGGCAATCGGTTTAACAGGCAAAGTCAACTGCTCTAGAGAAAGCCCTTTTTCCATTAACGATTCCGTTTCAACCCACAGATCATCAACATCATAAAGCGCCAACGCATCAAAAATAGCTACGGTTTCTTTATGCTGGTACTGCTGGGCCGTTTGCCCGCGTAACAACTGAAAAACACCCTCATCTAAAAACAATAAACTTACCGAACGGTCAAAAGCAGCCATGGTTAAAATAACATCGAGCTGTTCTTGAACATGAATACTGCCATGCGGGGGGTGACTCATAATAACTAAGTATCTCTTCATGACCCAGGAAAAACAATAAATCGATCGGCGTTGATAGTCGCCTCAACTAACTGACCCAGCCCAGAAATACGAAAACCGGGAGCCAAATCCTGATCGGCTCTGTTTTGCCGCCTTGATTCTTCTAAAGACAACAGCCCACGTCGCTGCGCAGCTGAAATACAAATAACTAAATCAATATTGTTTTTCCGGGCTAACTCATGCCAACGATGGGTAAATTGACGTTCATCACCAGGCGGCATTTGCGCCGCTAAACCATGATAAATACCATCAAAATAGAAAAATATTTGCAGAACAGTATGGCCCGAAGAAAGCGCTGCCACTACAAACTGATAAGCCATTTCGCCGGCAGGACCCGCATAGGGACTACCGTTAATCTGTACGGCAAATTTCATTCGCTAGCGCCGCTCCGATTGTTTTAACAACAACCTGTTCTCAACTGAAAACCACAAAATGGCTGATAAATAGTGACTGCAAAAGACTAAACCAACAACAACCGAACATCCGTCAATAAGGCAACAATAGTCCGCATAAACCGCGCTGCATCAGCACCGTCAATAACGCGGTGATCATAAGACAAATCTAAAGGCATCATGAGTCTAGGCTCAAATTCAGAACCATTCCAAACCGGTTTCATTTGCGAACGGGTTGCACCTAAAATAGCCACCTCAGGCGCATTCACAATCGGGGTAAACGCCGTACCACCAATACCCCCTAAATTAGAGATCGTCATACAACCGCCTTGCATTTCAGCAGGACGTAACTTCCCTTCTCTCGCTTTAACACCCAACTCAAACATTTCAGCAGACAGTTCAAACAGACTCTTTTTATCTACACCTTTTAGAACCGGAACGACCAAGCCTTTAGGCGTATCAACCGCGATGCCAATATTGTAATATTTCTTTAAAATCAAACGCTCACCATCAGGTGACAGTGAACTATTAAACTGCGGGTATTGCTTCAAAGCCGCCGCAACAGCTTGCAACATAAAACATAAACCCGTTACTTTTAAGCCCTCTTTCTCGGCACTCCCTTTCAGTGACTTTCGAAAGACTTCCAGCTCCGTAATATCAGCTTCATCATGATGCGTTACCATCGGCAAATTGAGCCAAACACGCGATAAATTAACACCGGTAAGACGCTTTATCTTACTTAATTTTTGCTCTTCAATTTCACCAAATTGACTAAAATCAACTGCCGGTATCGCAGGAATAGAGCCACCGCCTGATACCGGTGCAGCACGAGGTACAGCCGTTGTAGCCATTACCTGTTTAACATGTTTTGAGATGTCTTCTTTCAGAATACGTCCTTTACGACCACTGCCTTGGCTAATCAAAGTTAATTCAACACCTAATTCACGGGCAAAACGACGTACCGATGGGGTCGCATGAGCCATACCCCCCCCGTTAACGGCTGTAGTTATTTCAGTTTTGGCCGCAACAGGTGTTGGCTGTTGTGCCTGCACCGGTTTGGCAACTGGCTCTGACGTCGGCGCGCTTACACTTTCTTCTACCGCCGGTTTCGACGGTGCACTCGCCTCACGGCTCATTAACGTAACAATCAAAGAACCTTCAGAAACACTATCGCCTACGGCAACCTTAACATCGACCACCGTGCCCGCGGCACTGGCGGGAAGATCCATGGTAGCTTTATCGCCTTCCATAACCACCAAGGCTTGTTCTAGTTCAATCACATCACCCGCGTTAATCAACACCTCAATCACTTCCACATCGCTGGCACCGCCCAGGTCGGGCACTTTAACTTCAATCACATCATGCACAGCACTGGGCTGGTTCGGGACAGGCACTTCTTTTTCCTCTACCGGCGCTGGTGAGACAGCAGCTTCTGCTACAACGGCAACCACTTCCTCTTCAACCGTCGCACCGACTTCAGAAATTAAAGTCACAATCAAAGACCCTTCAGAAACGCTATCGCCGACACTCACTTTAACCTCGACCACCGTACCTGCCGCACTGGCAGGAAGATCCATGGTGGCTTTATCACCTTCCATAACCACCAGCGTTTGCTCAAGCTCAATGACATCGCCAGGACCCACCAAAACTTCAATCACTTCGATATCGCTGGCACCGCCCAGATCGGGAACTTTTACTTCAATCAAATCAGTCATGTTATGAACAACTCCTTAACGTAAACGGGGATCGTCGAGATCAGTGTCAATACCATACTTGGCAAGCGCCTCAGTCACTATATTCACATTTATTTCGCCTTGATCCATCAGGCTTTTTAGTGCCGTTATAGTAATAAAATAACGATCGACTTCAAAGAAATGTCGCAATTTTTCACGGGTATCAGAACGACCAAAGCCATCCGTACCCAAAACGGTATACGATCCGGAAACATACGGGGTAATTTGTTCTGCAAAAGAACGCATATAATCCGTTGAGGCAATAACCGGACCGGCCCTACCTTCCAAGCATTGCGCGACATGCGAGTGACGCTTTTCTTGTTCTGGATGCAACCGGTTCCATCGCTCACAACTGTAGGCCTCACGGGCTAACTCGGTAAAACTTGGGCAACTCCAAAGGTCGGACGCTATACCCCAGTCATCTTTTAATAACTCGGCAGCGGCTACAATTTCAAGAAAAATAACCCCTGACCCTAACAGTTGTACCCGAAGCCCCCGAGTTTCTTCACCCGCTTTAAACAAATACATTCCTTTGATGATATCAGTCTCTGCGCCCGCTGGTAGGGCCGGGTGCAGATGATTTTCATTCATGGCGGTAATATAATAAAAGACATCTTCCTGATCTTCATACATCCGGCGCAGACCGTCTTGAATAATAACGGCCATTTCATAGCTATAGGTCGGATCATATGAAATACAATTAGGAACGGTCGCAGCAATAAGATGACTATGGCCATCACCGTGCTGCAGCCCTTCCCCATTCAGCGTTGTTCTACCGGCGGTCCCACCGACTAAGAATCCGCGGCAACGCTGGTCGGCCGCCGCCCAAATTAAATCACCCACGCGTTGAAAGCCGAACATCGAATAAAAAATGTAAAAAGGAATCATCGGTACGCCATGCGTCGAATAAGCACTGCCCGCGGCAATCCAATCACTCATACCACCGGCTTCATTAATACCTTCCTGTAATACCTGACCTAATTTATCTTCCTTATAAAACATCAATTGCCCGGCATCTTGCGGCGTGTAAAGCTGTCCGACTTGCGACCAGATCCCTAACTGACGAAACATCCCTTCCATACCAAAAGTCCGCGATTCATCAGGGACAATGGGCACAACCCTCCGACCAATTGTTTTATTCTTAATAATGATATTAAGGATTCTGACAAATGCCATGGTGGTGGAAATCTCGTGCTTTTCACCGGTACCTTTTAAAACAGCGTTAAAGTCACTGAGTTCTGGGACTGTTAAGGATTCAGCCTTTTCACGACGTGCGGGTAAATACCCGCCCAACGACTTACGATGCCCGCGCATATAGTCCAGTTCTTTTGAATTATCTGCAAATTTCAAATAAGGTAATTGCTCTATGTCCTCATCTGATAACGGCAATTCAAAACGATCCCTGAAGTGTTTCAAAGAATCAAAACTCATCTTCTTTTGTTGGTGAGAAATATTTTGCGCCTCACCCGACTCACCCATCCCGTAACCTTTAACGGTTTTACTCAAAATAACCGTCGGTTGATCACTGTGATTGACGGCCGCATGATAGGCAGCATAAACTTTAGCAACATCATGCCCCCCTCGGTTTAATTCCCAAATATCACGGTCTGAAAAATCAGCAACCATCGCGGCTAATTCAGGCGTATTAAAGAAATGCTCACGCACATAAGCGCCATCTTTAGACTTAAAGGTCTGATAATCACCATCAACGCAATCCATCATACGTTTGGCTAATAACCCATCGGTATCGCGTTGCAGCAACGCATCCCAACGATCGCCCCAAACCAACTTAATAACATTCCAACCCGCACCACGAAAAGAACTCTCTAACTCCTGAATAATTTTACCGTTACCACGCACAGGACCATCGAGGCGTTGTAAGTTACAGTTAATAACAAAAATCAAATTATCCAGTTTTTCACGACCCGCCATTCCAATAGCGCCCAGAGATTCTGGTTCGTCCGTTTCACCGTCCCCTAAAAAAGCCCACACTTTACGGTTGCGGGTCTCAGCAAAACCACGGTCTTCCATATAACGCATAAAACGCGCTTGATAAATAGACATAATGGGCCCTAAACCCATAGACACCGTCGGAAACTGCCAGAAATCCGGCATTAACCAAGGATGCGGGTAAGACGATAAACCATTCCCGTCTACTTCTTGACGAAAACTATCCATTTGCGCTTCAGTTAATCGGCCTAACATAAAGGCCCTTGAATAACTCCCAGGCGCCGAATGCCCTTGCACAAAGATCATGTCACCGCCATGACCTTCTGACGGCGCCTGCCAAAAATGGTTATAACCCACATCATAAAGGGTTGCCGCCGAAGCAAAACTTGATATATGCCCCCCGACATTCGTATTTTTATTCGCTCTAAGTACCATTACCATCGCATTCCAGCGCACATACGAACGAATTCTTCGCTCCAACTCCGGATCACCTGGGAATTTAGCCTGTCGGGAGACAGGAATCGTATTCACATAAGCCGTATTTGCACTAAAAGGGATGTCCCAGCCGGAATGCCGTGTCACCTCAACTAATTGTTCAATCAAAAAGTGAGCCCGTTCGTGGCCTTCTTTTTCTAAAACGACCTTTAGTGAATCAATCCACTCTTGGGTTTCAATAGGATCAACATCACCCTTGTTAGAACTTTGCTTATTCATCTGATCATTCATCTAGCGCCCTTCCTAAAAGACTTAATAACTTAGATTAACGTCGTTAATCTGCATCTTACTTAACAAAAAACCTTAGCATTATATTACATCCTCACCCTACGAGTAAGTCAATTATGCACCAAGCGCAACAGCAACACTGTGATTATAGGCAGATTAGTTATCAATCAACCCCTTTAGCAGAACCGCACCCCTATTTGCGCTCCCCTGTCAGTTGCTTTAGACTTCCCTGACCCATGACAACTTTAAACTGAGGAACCTACTATGGCAAATTACCAAAAATATATTTGTACCGTTTGTGAGCATATCTACGATGAAGCGCTCGGTGATCCGGACTCAAACATTGCCCCGGGTACGTTATGGGCAGACATCCCCGAAGACTGGACCTGTCCTGACTGCGGTGTCGATAAAAGTCTGTTTGAATTAATGCCTTAATCGTCGTTGTGTGCTACCCAAAGACAATGTAAGTGACTGCCATAGCACTATTGTAAAAACAGTTCTCCCAACTTAATGCAAAAACGTAGCGTCTTACCAACCTTCTTTGCTATTTTTTTGTGTTTTGTCTCTGAACGTCTTATTGGCCAAACAAGCCAAGATATTGAACTCCCCGATATTAGTGATTCTACCGGCACGCTCATTTCTCCACGCGAAGAAAAAGAACTGGGCGACGCCTTCTTCCGCAATATACACCGACAACTGATAATTAATCAGGACCTTGAGGTGCAATCTTATATTCAATCACTCGGTCATAAACTCGCCTCCCACGCCACCGCCCAACAAAGCCCTTTTCATTTTTTTGTTGTCATTGATAAAAGCTTAAATGCTTTTGCCGGGCCTGGCGGCTATATTGGCATTAATTCCGGCCTTATACTGGCGACTGATTCTGAAAGTGAACTGGCCTCAGTTATTTCACATGAAATCGCCCATGTCACGCAACGCCACCTTTACCGCGCCTTTGAAGCAGCCAGCCAATTATCACTCCCTACGGCCGCTGCCACCCTTGCAGCCATCCTCATTGGCTCCCAATCCCCTGAGATGGGACAAGCCGCACTGTTAGCCGTGCAAGCCCATTCAATGCAACAACGTATTAACTTCACCCGCTCGAATGAACAAGAAGCCGACCGCGTCGGCATGCAAACGCTGGTTAAAGCAAACTTTAACCCCAATGGAATGCCAGCCTTTTTTGAGCGACTCCAACAAAACAGTCGTTATTATGGTCAGGCCGTCCCTGAATTCCTACGCACGCACCCGGTGACTGTTTCACGTATTTCCGACACCCGAAATCGTGCTGAAAAACACCCTTACCGCCACTACCCCGATTCTTTCACTTATCGTACTATCCGGACTAAATTACGGGTTCTCGGCTCAAAAGATCTCAATACTACTCGCCGTTATTTTTTAATCTTAAAAGATCAGGGTACGAAAGAACAACGCGCCATTGCCTACTACGGCCTCGGCTGGGTGGCACTTAAACAACAACACTTTAAAAAAGCGCAAAAGATCTTTAGCCAAT
>DTSI01000081.1 GCA_012965425.1 Methylococcaceae bacterium | reverse complement strand
ATGGCTTTGGGGTCGTGTGTCTAGTGAGTGTGTGATTATCGTTGACATCAATAAATTTAAGGCGTAGATAATAAATCAACAGTGTTGTCGTGAGGTATGGAACTTACTGGTTTGATAGTTTTCTTTGCTCTTAATATTGAGTATACAAGGGTACTGTGAGAGCTAAATTTTTAACAAAATCACACAGAAAATAAGGGGGCGTTATGAAAATAAATCCAGTCGTTGGCGTTATTTTTGGGGTGTTGTTGATGGTATCAATGCCTAGTTTCGGTAAGGGCGAATCTAACGTAATCGAGATCGCTGAGGTTGATCATGAATTAGAGCAATTGGGGGGGGAATTTAAAAAGGTACGTGGCGAGATGCTAAAGCATATTAAACAATTAACAGAAGGGTTAGCAAAGATCCAGAAATTAGAAGTCAGGCTAGCCAAATTACATTCACGTCAGGCAGAAGAGAATCATTCGTTAAAAGATGCACAAAAAGAGAAAGCCACTGCAACTAGGAATATCTTTCAACAACGCATGAGAAGTTGGTTAAAAATAGAGTAGAAATTATCAGTTGATTGGTGGTGATAGTCAGAGAGTAAATATAAGGGAGTATTGGATCAATTATTTTTGAGTTAAGATTGTAAGTGCTCAGATCAATCCGTTTTCCCGAAAAGTGGGGATGAGCGTTATGAAGTATTTAGGCGTTGTATTATTGGTAATGTCTGTGGTCGCGATAGCGGAGGATGCATATTATTGTTCTGATGATCAAAAGGGCATTGAAAAGAACAAAGCAAAAAAAGAACTTTTAATTAAAAAATTTGAGATGCATCTTTTCGAAGACGGGAATTTATCAATTATGTTACCGGGTGATTATAAGTATCGGATTTATAGCTGTAGTTTGCCATGGAAAGAGATGACTCACTATAAGAAAAAAAAATCTTGTGTGAATGATTATCATAATGGTTATATGTTTAATTTTAATCTTGATAATGGCCGCTATGTTTTAGCCAAAGGCTTTGAGTATGTTTTGGATGAAGATTCTGTATCGGTGGGTTCTTGTGCCAAGTTTGAGTAGTGATTGAAAGGTATTTTTGTTACGAATACAGACTTAAAAAGATGTAATTTTTTAAGAGCGACGGTTTAGAGCCATGAGTCAATCGGGTCCTTGTGTGTATTCGATCATTTTCTTGAGTATGACCGGGGTGGTAAAGCCGGGCGTTAATTGTATAATGCGAGCTGACTTTGAGGTGTGATGTGTTGAGATTAAACGGTGATCACTTAATATCTTGAAAATAATTATTGTTTAAGTAATCAATTATTGTTTATATGTTTGGTTTTTATAAAGGATTAGCATTTTAAGGTGCAGATAGACTATTGAGTGATGGAATGTTTTTAGGGCAGTTATTTATTATTTCAGCACCATCCGGTGCCGGTAAGACCAGCGTGGTAAAACGGCTTATCAAAGGCTTACGTAATTTAAGAGTCTCTATTTCTCATACAACGCGGGAAAAAAGACCCGGTGAGTCAGAGGGAAAAGATTATTTCTTTGTTTCGGTTGAGCAATTTCAGGCGTTGCTTTCTAACGATGGATTTATAGAGCACGCTCAAGTATTTGATAATTTTTACGGCACATCAAAAAATCATTTAGAACATTTGTTGAGTCAGGGGATTGATGTTATTTTAGAAATCGATTGGCAGGGGGCGCAGCAGGTACGTCAGACGGTACCGGAAAGTCTTTCTATTTTTATTTTACCGCCATCACGGGCTATTTTGGAACAGCGTTTACAAGATCGGGGGCAAGACAGTGACGATGTGATTGCGCGTCGAATGCAATCAGCGGCGAGTGAAATGAGTCACTACGATGAATATGATTTTATTGTGGTCAATGATGACCTAGAACAGACCACGGAGGCGGTGATGGCGCTGATTGTTAATCGCGGCAGAGACTATCAACCCCTGCCGGAATTAGCTGAGTTATTACAGCGTTTACTTCACTAGGTGACTTTGTTTTTAAGAGACACTATTTTTTACCGTGTAAAAAATAAGTCGTGCATTTTTTGGCCGGGATGTTCAGCCCGCATAAATGATTCTCCCACCAAGAAGGTGTAGATATCGTTTTCAAGCATCAGTTTGACGTCATCTTGGGTATGAATGCCGCTTTCGGTAATGACGAGGCGGTCTTCAGGAATACCTTCTTTAAGTTCAAGGGTTGTGGTCAACGATGTTTCAAAAGTACGTAGATTACGGTTGTTAATACCAATGAGAGGCGTATCAATAATAAGTGCGCGTTGTAACTCGGTACGGTTATGCACTTCAACTAATATGTCCATTCCTAACTGAGTCGCTGTTTGTGCCAGTTCCATCATTTGGCCATCGTCGAGGGCTGCAACAATAAGCAGAATACAGTCTGCACCAAGGGCACGTGCTTCATGAATTTGGTAGGGGTCAATCATGAAATCTTTTCTTAGTGTCGGTAATGGGCAGGCTTCTCTAACCATTTGTAGATAGACCTCAGAGCCTTGAAAGTACTCTTTGTCGGTTAGTACTGAAAGGCAGGTTGCGCCATGAAAGCTATAATCTTTAGCAATCTCTATGGGTTGAAAATTTTCACGAATAACGCCTTTGCTGGGAGACGCTTTTTTAATTTCTGCAATGATCGCCGGTAGCTTTGCTCGTGCTTTGCTTTGTAGTGCATTAGCAAATCCTCTGGGGGCTTCGGTTTCTTGAATAATCGCCTCTAAGTCGTTAATTGACATGCGGTCTTTTCTTCGGCTTATTTCATCCGCTTTTGTGGCTAATATTTTAGTGAGAATATCGGGTGCATTAGTCATAATTTATTAAATAGAAGGTAACTTTTATAAACGATTGGAAATCAGGCAGAGTTGTTCCAGTTTTTCAAAAGCAAGTCCATTATCAATAATGTGTTGTGCTTTTTGTATGCCCGAGTCAAGTGTGTTCGTTAAATTCGCAGCATAAATAGCGGCGCCTGCATTCAGGCATACAATGTCTGTTGCCGGCCCTGGTTCTCCTTTGAGTACCTTTTTTAAGGTATTAAGGCTGCTCTGAATACTATCAACAGTTAGGGTGCTGAGCGGTGCCCGCTGAAAGCCAAATTGTTCGGGCGTAATTGAAAATGTGCGAACTTGACCGTGCTGCAATTCGGCTACAGTTGTGGCCGAATTAATGCTGATTTCATCTAAGCCATCTTCAGCATTAACGATGAGTACATGTTCGCTGCCCAGTTTGTGGAGTACTTGTGCTAACGGCTCTACCCATTGCTCGGAGAAAACACCGATTAACTGGTTTTTGGCACCGGCAGGATTTGAGAGTGGGCCTAATAAATTGAAAATAGTTCTAACGGCCATTTCTTTACGTGGTCCAATCGTATGTTTCATGGCACTGTGATGTTTGGGGGCAAATAAAAATCCGATGCCAATCGCGTTAACACATTGACTGACTTGTGCAGCAGACAAATCTAGATTGATGCCTGCGGCTTCTAATACGTCAGCACTGCCTGAACGACTGGAAACGGATCGGTTCCCGTGTTTAGCCACCTGCCCGCCGGCTGCGGCGACAACAAAGGCAACGGTTGTCGAAATATTAAAGGTGTTAGCACCATCACCGCCGGTACCGCAGGTATCAATAACGTGTTGACCGGTAATAGTAACGGGTGTGGCCAGTTCCCGCATAACGTTAGCCGCGGCGGCAATTTCACTGACGGTTTCACCTTTTAAGCGCAAGGCAATTAAAAACCCTGCAATTTGAGCAGGTGTTGCCTTTCCGGTCATGATGAGATGCATAACCGCATGCATCTGGTCAGGGCTTAGGTCTTGACCGTCAAGTAATAAATTTAAGGCTTTTGGCATTTCCATTAGCGTGCTCCAGTGAGAAAGTTCTGTAGCAAATCGTGACCGTGTTCGGTCAAAATGGATTCCGGGTGAAATTGAACGCCTTCGATGTCATATTCTTTATGACGTACCCCCATGATCTCTTCAATGTTACCAGACTCATCTTCCGTCCAAGCCGTCACTTCCAGACAGGCGGGGAGTGTGTCTTGTTCTATGACCAAGGAATGATACCGAGTGGCTTCAAAGGGGTTTTTAAGACCGTTGAAAACACCGATGTTATGGTGGTAAATGGGGGATGTTTTTCCATGCATAATACGTTTGGCATGGGTGATTTTTCCACCAAAGGCATGGCCAATACTTTGGTGTCCAAGACAAACCCCCAGAATGGGGCATAGGCCAGAAAAAGTTTCAATGGCTTCTACAGAGATACCGGCTTCATTAGGCGTGCATGGGCCGGGGGAAATAACTAATTTGTCGGGCGCCATCGCTTTGATGTCGTCAATACTGGCTTGGTCATTACGAACCACTTCAACCTGAGCGCCCAGTTCACCTAAATATTGCACCAAATTGTAAGTGAATGAGTCGTAGTTATCGATCATGACGACTTTAATCGCACTCATGATTTATAGTCCCCTTCAAGACCGGCTTCTGCCATGCTGACGGCTTTGAAAATGGCGCGTCCTTTGTTCATGGTTTCATCCCATTCATTTCTCGGTACTGAGTCATAAACAATGCCGGCACCGGCCTGAATATGTAGTGTTTTATCTTTTATAATGGCCGTGCGAATAGCGATCGCAGTATCAAGATTTCCTGACCAAGAAATATAACCCACAGCGCCTGAGTATATTCCTCTTTTGACAGGTTCAAATTCGTTTATTATTTCCATAGCTCTTATTTTGGGTGCGCCGCTGACTGTGCCGGCAGGAAATGTTGCTTCTAAAACATCGAAGGCATTTTTTTCTTGTTGTAAATTTCCGGTGACATTGGAAACAATATGCATGACATGAGAATAGCGTTCAATAATCATTTTGTCAGTGAGCTCAACGCTTCCTGTGGTGGCAATACGGCCGGTGTCATTACGGCCTAAATCAATGAGCATTAAGTGTTCGGCTAATTCTTTAGGGTCTGATAATAATTCTTTTTCCAGAGCAATATCTTGTTTAGC
The DNA here is from genome assembly GCA_012965425.1 of Methylococcaceae bacterium. Taxonomy (GTDB): domain Bacteria; phylum Pseudomonadota; class Gammaproteobacteria; order Methylococcales; family Methylomonadaceae; genus OPU3-GD-OMZ. The sequence goes on along the minus strand of DTSI01000081.1, from coordinate 5,214 downwards.
CGTTGTGCCTCTGGGCCGTGTTCCGGCAATAGGTCTAACAGTAACGGTGTTATCTTCTAAGCGTACTAATATTTCCGGCGAGGAACCCACAATATGAAAGTCCTCAAGATTGAGGAAGTACATATAGGGTGAAGGGTTTAAACACCGTAAAGCACGGTAAAGGTCTAATGGCGGTGCAGAATAAGGGATGGACATTCGTTGCGACAGAACCACCTGCATGATATCGCCGGCAATAATATAGTCTTTAGCTTTGTTGACCGCATTTTCAAAACCTTCTTGGGTGAAGCCGGAGATAAAATCTTGTTCGTCAACGGTTGTTGGTTGTGATTGTTTATGCGGTTTAGCGGAACTTTCACGGAGTTGTTGAACCAGTAAGTCAAGACGCGTACAGGCGGCTTGATAGGCTTCGGGCTGTTCTGGGCAAGCATGGGTTAAGAGCAGCATTTTTCCGGACAAGTTATCAAAGACCAGCATTTCTTCTGAAACCATTAATAAAATATCGGGTGTTTGTAGGGGGTCTGGTTTGCCCTGTGACTTTAATCTGGGCTCGATATAGCCAATGGTTTCATAGCCAAAGTAGCCGACTAAACCGCCATGGAATCGGGGTAGACCTGGAATATCAGGCACACTAAATTGTTCTTTAAAGGTTTCAATCCACCGTAAAGGGTTTTCGACCGTATGCTCTTCTTTGAGTTGTCCTTGCTCTTCAATGCGAACAGTATTTTCAAAAATTTTGATTAGCGTTTTACAGGGTAACCCAATGATAGAATAACGACCCCATTGTTCACCGCCATGCACCGATTCGAATAAATACGAGTAAGGCTGGTCGGCTAATTTAACATAGGCGCTGAGAGGTGTATCCAAATCCGCCAGAATCTCACGGGTAATAGGAATTCGGTTGTAGCCTTGTTGAGCATAGTGATTAAATTCGTCTTCAGTCATTTGGTCTTGCATACAAAATATTTAAGTAGCGCTGTTTACGGGCAGGCAATGGGCCGCATAATGCTCAGATTGCCATTAAGGGCCATTTTTATACCATGAAACACAATGATATTGAAACTAACGATAATCGCTTTTTTTAAAAAACGAGTGTTTTCAGTGTTTACATGAAAACAGATTTCTTTTATGTTGCCTATCAACTGACCCATCAATGGTTCATTATAGCTTTTTTTTGTCAGTTATTCATCGGCAGCCATAAAATCATTGACTCTCTAATGAGTCTAACCTAACAGTTGACTTGATTTCATCAACCAGTGGCTGAGAAACCATTCCGGGTTCTTGGCTAAATAGGTTGGCTGTTGCACAAGCGATACCCAGTTTAAGGGCCTCGGGAAATGATTTATTTTGTTGATAGGCTAATGCCAGACCGCCCACGAGCGCATCACCGCAACCGACCGTCGTAATAAGTTTTTGGGAGGGAAGTTTATCGCACCAAGCTTGTAAGGTTTCTGTTTGAGTGACGGCAATAATGCCATTTTTGCCAAGTGAAACAATAACAACCTCGATGCCTTGGTGAATAAAGTATTGCGCGGCGTTTATGATTGCCCTGTTCGTGGTTAGCCGGTGACCCATCAGTGCTTCCATTTCAGCTAAGTTAGGTGTAATTAAAAAGGGCAGAGCTTGCATGCTGGTGGTTATGTTTGGGCCGCTGCTGTCTAAGAATACGCGGACCGATTTCTGTCGGCAATGGGTAATAATATCAGCATAAAAATGTGTACTGGCGCCTTGTGGCAGACTCCCGGATAAAATAATGATGTCACCGGGCTGCGTATGTATATTTATTTTGTTAATTAACGCATGGCTGTCTGTTTCGGTGACTACAAATCCGGGTGTTCGAATATGCGTTTCTTGATCAATGGCAGCGGTTTGTAAGGTAATGTTGTATCGTGTGAGTCCCTGGACGTTAGAAAAATCAGTAGTCAATAGTGTTGAGTTCAATGGTTGAAATGATGCACTGGATTGTTGGCCAATAAACCCAAGGGCCGTGACGGGGGTTTTCATGGCCGAAATTGTTTTGGCGACATTAACGCCTTTACCTGCGGCATAGTGTTGAATTGTGTTAGCGGTGAGGTTGCCTGCATGCAGTTGCTCCAGAGTAATGATTTGGTCAATCGCTGTATGTGGGGTTACCGTGAATAGGTTTGCCATAAGTTAAGCAGTCATAGGCTAGAGTGAATTTGTTATTTATTATAGTCCTATTTAACGGCGCCGTATTTGAACGGCATAAATTATGCTACTCTAACGCTTTATTTTTTAAGGGAAGATTGCAGAAAATGACAACAAGAATTAAATGGGTGGGTGATGCTATGTTTGTGGGCGAGTCGGAAAGTGGTCATGCGGTTGTTATGGATGGTCCACCTGAAAACGGGGGGCGTAATATGGGTATTCGACCCATGGAGATGTTGTTATTAGGTATGGGGGGGTGTACTACGTTTGATGTTATCCATATTCTGAAAAAGGGTCGCCATGAGGTCACCGATTGTGTGGCGGAAATTAGTGCTGAGCGTGTTGAAACAGTGCCTAAGGTCTTCAGCCGTATTCATGTGCATTTTGTGGTCACCGGTCGTAAGCTTAAAGAAGCTGTGGTGATGCGTGCCATTCAATTGTCTGCAGAAAAATATTGTTCGGCTTCAATAATGCTAGAGAAATCGGTTGAGATTACCCATGATTTTGAATTAATTGATGTCGATAGCCTCTAGTCATTTGTTATATTTGACCGGTTAATAAGTGCTTCATGAATAGCGTGGTATTCATCCCACTTCGGGCGGTAAAGAAAAAAGGCCAGAGCTGACAATAGGGAAAAGATATAAAGGGTGTTAATGGGATCGCCCCAAAGGTATAAGGTAACACCATAAAATCCAATTGAGTCGGCAGCTAGCATGGAGATGAGCGTGGTTAACTGGTAGCGTGTTTTTGCCGTTTTGTCACCGGGCATCGTTTGGTTTAAACGCACCATGATATGGCGGATTACATTGGTAACGGGGAACGTAATGATGGCGAGGCCATAGAAAACAGTTCGTAAGAATACCAAGGAATTATTCGGTGGATTGAGGCGGTATTGATCGCCATTAAAATGACCGATTAACGTGATTGTAATGAGTGTCAATAGCAACCCGCTCCAGATTAGCCAGACGATAAAAAGGTCTTTTTGTTGCGGTGAAGTTGAAGGGCTATGCATGCTAGTCGTCGTTTTTATGTTGGTGGCGGTAGGAGTATGTTATGACCAAAAAGGCGAGGAAGTCATAGAACCCATGGGTAACAATAGGTATGAGTAAATTGCGTGAGGCTTCAATATCTAGGAGTAGTCCTAAGTAAACGCTCATCAGTGTGGCTAATAAGAAGTAAAGGAGCGTGACGGCATGGGCCAGACCAAACAAAATACTGCTAACAATAAGTCCGGTTAGCATACCCCAGGAGCTTTCCATCCACGGTTGGATAACACCTCTAAATAGTATTTCTTCTGAGACCCCGGCTATCACAGCTAAGATGAGTAAATCGGTCCAGTGATAACGAAGCAGTAGGGGGCCCAACATATCCAAAAGCAGTGTTTTAATTTTTGCTAACGGTTTTATGTTGAGTTGATAAAGTGCCAGAAAAATAATAAAGATCGGTACTGTGGCGATAATGCCGTAGAAAAAGGCTGTTTCTGAAAAGTACAGCGATGCAAATGGATTGATGTCAGCTAGCCAACCTAAGACCAGGGCGACACCAATGAGCGAACCTTCAAAAATGCACGCCTGTTTGAAGAAGTTTTCAGTATTAATCGAGGTGGCCATGAGCGATGGAAATTGGAGTGTAATTTAAGGGATTACGCTTTCGGTAATGTCACGCCTTCTTGGCCTTGGTATTTTCCACCGCGGTCTTTATAGGAGGTTTCACAAACCTCATCAGCGCCGAAAAATAACATTTGGGCTACCCCTTCATTGGCATATATTTTCGCCGGTAAAGGCGTGGTATTAGAAAACTCCAAGGTGACATGGCCTTCCCACTCAGGCTCAAGTGGCGTTACATTGACAATGATACCGCAACGGGCATAGGTGGATTTACCTAGGCAAATGGTCAGCACATCACGGGGTATTTTAAAAAACTCGATAGTCCGGGCCAGAGCAAAAGAATTGGGAGGGATGATGCAAACATCAGACTTAACATCGACAAAACTGTTTTGGTCAAAATCTTTTGGGTCGACAATAGCGGAATTAATATTGGTGAAAATTTTAAATTCATCGGAGCAACGGACATCGTAGCCATAACTTGAGGTGCCAAACGAGATAACGCGACCCTCTGATTGCTGTCGGACCTGATTGTCGACAAAAGGCATTATCATGTTGTGTTGGAGTGCCATTTGGCGAATCCATTTATCGGGTTTAATACTCATGTTGTTTCGTTATTATTGATTGTATTTTAGGGGGTGGTGAAATTTTAAAATAACGCGCTTGCCTGATGGCTCGTACGATTGATTTTTTCTGACAGTATAATGCCGTTATTTTAACATGCCCCTTAATTGTTTATAGCAGAGAATTATCGTGAGGCCTTTTAGAACTTATGAAATGAGCTGTTACGCGTGCTAATTGTTTGGGGTTGTCGCTATTAAGAAAGGGTCTATCAGGGTATAGTTGTCACTTTTTTCAATAAGATTTTTAGCGAGCGGTTAGGCGGTGAAGATAACGCAATAAGGCTTTATTTTCGGGTCTGAGTCAATCAGCGTTTCAGGGTGCATGGAATGAAAAAACTGAACGGAATTGCGCATTTTATGCATGCGCTTAAGTGGTCAATGGCGGGATTTAAGGCAGCTTTTAGCGGTGAAGCGGCTTTTAGGCAGGAATTTGCGTTATGTGTTGTGTTGGTGCCGGTTGGTTTCTTTCTAGGTGAAAATGGTATTGAGCGCGCTTTATTGGTGGGTTGTTTGTTACTGGTATTGTTGGTGGAATTATTAAATTCGGCGATAGAGTCGGTGGTTGATCGAATCGGTTTGGAGTATCACGATTTATCAAAGCGGGCTAAAGATTTAGGGTCGGCCGCTGTCTTTGTTGCACTGGTAACCGTTGCGGTTATTTGGGGCTTGGTTTTATTCGGGTAACTTTGGTGGGTTTTAAAAGATGAGTCATGGGTAGAAAATGGTGAGTTCAAAATTAAAATTTCAGGTGAGTAGTGCCAAGCTAACAATGTTATTGGCATTGTTTTTGGTCATTTTTCATAATAATTCCTTTTGGCGTG
>DTSI01000080.1:994-10347 GCA_012965425.1 Methylococcaceae bacterium | reverse complement strand
CAAATGGAAAAAACATTCTCTTTTTTAAACAACTTTTCGCTTAAAAGAAACTGTGCTATTTTCTCCTAAGAAAGTAGCCGATTAACATACTTAAATTAACTATAAAGAGCTATAACCCTTAACCCAAATCACGCCTATGCAAAACTTTCGCCTAGACCGGTCCCCCGTTTCGATTCGTGAAAATCTGACGTGGCTCTTTATTATTCGTAATTTTATCATCGCAGGCACCTTATTCACCGTGTTTGTTTCGGTTTTTGGCCTCCATATTGCCATCCCGCACAAATCATTATCCTTAGTCATTATTGTCGTCGCCTCATTCAACGCCTATACCTGGTTTCGATTACGCCATGCCACACCGGTGACCGAATTAGAAATCTTTTCTCATTTGGCCATTGATGTTATCAGTATTGCTTTCATTCTTTATTTAACCGGCGGTGCATCCAACCCGATGATCTGGTTATTCTTACTCCCGCTGATTATCACCGCGATCACGTTACCGCAAATTTATACCTGGTACATGATGTTATTAACAACATCACTGTACACACTGCTGATTGCCTACAACATACCGCTGCCTAAAGTCGGCGAACAAACCTTCACCTTTGACCTCCACGGCATTAAATCAATGACCCCCATTTTAGAAAATGACGTCGCTTTTTTTAGCACTAAGATTTTCGGTATGTGGATTGGCTTTCTGTTCAGTGTCTCCTTGGTAGCCTATTTTGTTGTCAGCATGGCCAAAACGCTGCGTGAACGCGAACGAAAACTCGCCGAAGCCCGTGAAAATGCACTCCGTGATGAGCGCGTTATTGCCTTAGGCACACTGGCTGCCAGTGCCGCTCATGACATGGGAACGCCTTTAGGAACCATGGCGATCATTGCCCACGAAATTGAACAAGAATACCAACAACGACACGCCCCTGAACTCTATGAAAAAATGCAGATTATTCTCGCTCAGATTTATCGTTGTAAAGAGGCCTTATCCGTCATGTCTGCTTCCGGTGGTGAAATGCGCGCCGAATCCGGACAAATTATGGAAATTGCCACCTATTTAGACGAAATTTTAACCACTTGGCGCAGCCAACAGCCGGGCGTTAAAATCAATTTGAAAGTGACTCCAGATCACACCCAAACCTGTCAAATTATTGCCGACCGTACCCTCACCCACTCTATCATCAACATTCTTAATAACGCTGCTCAGGCAACCAACCCCAACATTGGCTTTGATTTTATTGCCCAGTGGGATCCTCACAAGCTACACCTTAAAATTAAGGATTATGGACCGGGTTTTAAATCTGCAGTTTTAGAGCAAGCCGGTAAAGAACCCATATCAACGAAAGAACACGGCCTCGGCGTCGGCTTATTTTTAACTTATGCCTCAATTAACCGACTCGGCGGGAACATTGACATTTATAATGTCTCCGGAGCAGGCGCCTGTACAGAGATAACGGTACCGTTAATCCCGCAATCCAAACAACATGACTGAATGAGACCGTCTTATGGAAAACCAAGTTGAAACACCGAATTTATTACTCGTTGATGATGATCAAACCTTTTGCATGGTCTTAGCCCAAGCCCTTAAAAAACGTAACTTTAATGTTGCGGTCGCTTACGACATTGCCTCAGGCTTAGCGCTTGCGGAAGAAGAAACGCCCGAATATGCCGTCATTGATTTACGAATTGGCCATGAATCTGGCCTGGAGTTAGTCAAAAAACTCATTGAAATAGATGACAACACCCGCATTGTAATGTTAACAGGGTTTGCCAGCATCGCCACAGCGGTGGAAGCGATTAAATTAGGTGCAACCCAGTACTTAACGAAACCTGCCCATGCCGATGAAATTATTAATGCCTTACATAAAAATGACGGTGACTCTTCTACCGTCATTAACGACAATCCGCTGTCGGTAAAACGCTTAGAATGGGAACATTTACAAAAAGTACTGATGGAAAATAAAGGCAATATTTCGGCTGCCGCCCGCGCCTTAAACATGCACCGGAGAACCTTACAACGAAAACTCGACAAGCGACCGGTTCACAAATAAACGGTCGCTGCTTTAAACTAAGTCAGCCTTTTTTCAATACCCGTTTCGCTTCATCCCAGAGTGCATCGAGTTCTTCCAACTCGCAATCCGTCACAGCCCGGCCGGAGGTCAGCACCTGTTGTTCTACATAATTAAAGCGCCGGGTAAATTTATCGGTCCCTTTCCTCAACGCCATTTCAGGATTGACCTTAAGGTGGCGGGCTAGGTTAACCACTACCAACAACAGATCACCGACTTCCTCCTCCGTGTGCGGGTAGTCCCCTGAAATCCAGGCCTCTTTGACTTCAGCTAACTCTTCCAAAACCTTATCAAATACCGGTGCGGTTTCTTGCCAGTCAAAACCGTGCGCCGCTACGCGGTCCTGTACTTTTTCACAAGCCATTAACGCCGGCAGGTTTTTGGTAAGACCCGATAAAATTCGTGCCGGGGTGTCACGAGGCTTGCCGGCACGTTCTGTTGCCTTGGCCGCCTCCCAGGCAAGTTTGCGTTCAGCATCGTTTTTAAAAACCACGCCGTCAAACACATGGGGATGGCGCCGTGTTAATTTATCGGCAATGGTCATTGCCACCTGTTCAAAATCAAACAGCTCTTTCTCTTGTGCAATTTGTGCGTAAAAAACGACTTGTAACAACAAATCACCCAACTCACTTTTTAAATCCTCGTTATCCCCCCGCTCAATGGCATCGGCAACCTCATAGGCCTCTTCCAGAGTATAGGGAATTAAACTCTCAAAATCTTGCTGTCGATCCCAGGCACATCCGGTTTCAGGGTCGCGCAATTGCGCCATAATCGTTAACAGTTTTTCAGTCTGGCGTAGACTCAAAAGGAACGTCCAAAACTGTCCTCATAGCGGGCTTTAAATTCAGTGAGCGTAAAACGATGGTTTTGCGTGCCTTTTTGTTCAATTTTTATTGCACCCAATAAAGAGGCAATACGCCCGGTCGTTTCCCAGTCTAAATCATTCATCAAGCCATACAACAGTCCGGCCCGATACGCATCACCGCACCCGGTTGGATCTTGGAGTTGGGCAACCGGTGCCGACGGTATTTTAATAACGCCGCCCTCGGTGTAAATGGTTGAGCCCTCGCCCCCTTCGGTCACAATCAAGGCTTTCACTTGTTCCGCCATCGCTTCCAATGTTAAGCCGGTGCGCTCTTGCATTAACTGCGCCTCATAATCATTCAAGGTGACCCACGTGGCTTGCGCCAGGAATGCTGTTAACTCCGCACCGTCAAACATCGGCAAGCCTTGACCGGGGTCAAAAATAAATTCAATACCTGCCGCCAAAAATTCTTCTGCATGTTGCTGCATGCCCACTTTTCCATCCGGCGAGACTATGCCTACTTGAATACGCTCATCAACTGCCGCAATAGAGTTTAAGTGTGCCTCATTCATCGCACCGGGATGAAAAGCAGTAATCTGATTATCATCTTCATCGGTAGTAATATAGGCTTGTGCGGTGTACTGATCCTGTAAAACGGTTAAATAATCCGTCCGGATCGCAAATTTTTCTAACCACTGTTGATAAGGGCCAAAATCCTGCCCCACGGTCGCCATCATGAGCGGCTCTTCGCCCAGCATTTTCAGGTTATAGGCAATATTACCGGCACAGCCGCCAAATTCACGGCGCAGTTCTGGTACTAAAAAAGCGACGCTTAACATATGGACCTTATCAGGCAGAATATGATTTTTAAATTTATCTTGAAATACCATAATGGTATCAAAGGCCAGTGACCCACAGATCAATGCACTCATCGTTTAAAACTCCGGTTTGTAAAAAATTTAAGACTAAACAGTGCAACACAAATAACGAACGCCATGATGTAAAAAAAACACAATAACAAAAAGGAATTAATCGTTAATCATTTGCTCGTATTCCGCTGCACTCATTAAAGCTTCTAATTGGCTGGGATCATCGGCTTTAATGCAAAAAAGCCAGGTGCCGAAGGCATCATCATTCACTAATTCAGGCTCATCAGTCACCGCTTGATTACTTTCAATAACCTCACCGGTCACCGGACTATAAAGATCTGAGGCCGCCTTTACAGATTCCACCACAGCGCACACTTCCCCTGCCGCGACCTTTTGGCCCGCTTCCGGCAGTTCAACAAAAACCAAGTCACCGAGTTCTTCTTGCGCAAAGTCGGTAATACCCACACGAACCATATTGCCGTCTTCCAATGCTGCCCATTCATGAGATTTTGCATATTTTAAGTTTTCGGTAAAATCGCTCATAAGCCCTTGTCTATAGATAAAATTAAAAAGAGTTATTATACAGAAAATTGACCCAAAAGCAGTTAACGCACCGCCCTTTTAGCCCCGTTTGAATTAAAATTTTGAACCCTTAATGTGCGTGATAGCAGTTGATAACTTATACTGCAACATTCATGCTCGCTTTTAAATGACTTATGCTCAAAATACTAGCCCTTAAACCGTTCCTGTTTCAAACGACATTAATCTTGGGACTTTTATGGTTAAACCTGTCCATGAACACCGTTCAGGCTGCGGCAGACAATGATAGAGACACCCCTTTCCTGCCAACCAGCGACCCGTTTCTAAGCCTATCACTCAGCCCAGCGCTACAAAAAAGTGCCGGCATTAAAATCCACCCCCTTGTCATCACCAGCCACCAACCGGAAGTCATCCGCTATGGTCGTACTTTACCCCAAGAACCCCTATTGCAATTTAAAAGCGACTACTTCCAGCAACAAGCCCGATTAAAAAAAGCCTACCGCCAAAAGCAGTTAGCCAAAACTCAACACAGCCGCCTTCAAGCCGAGGCCGACAATGCCCAGTGGCTGGCTGAAAGCATCACCTTAAACACTGTTCGCAGCGCTGCAGAATTGCAGTGGGGTAAAACAATTGTTAGTGCCCTGACTGAAATAGAGCCATCCTCCAACATTGACTTCTCAGGCCGTTCCAAGACCCTGTTATACGTGGACTGCCCGGTGACCGAGAAACGGCCGATGCCAGCCACCATTGCTATTGCACACCGTGCTCATCGTAGCCAAGCGGTAACGGCTACCTTAATTGATCCCAAACCTACCACGCCCCCCACACACTCGGGACTTCGTTTTTTTTACCAAACAGCGACACCCAACTTTTTGCCCGGACAGCCCTTGGTCGCCTTTATCCCTTTAACTGAACAAGCCATCAGCGGTATCGTAATTCCTGAAACGGCGATCATACAACACCTTGGCCAACACTTTATTTACCTTAAAAAAGATGAAACGACTTTTAACCGGCAACAAATCTCAGTAAACCACCCCGTTCCCGGGGGCATTTTAGTCACTGCCCCCTTAACCAGCCCTTACGGCGTGGTTACTCGCGGTGCACAAATGCTCTTTTCAGAAGAATTTAAAGCCGGTATTCCGGAAGAAAATGACAATAACGACGACTAATCCCTGATGCTCGCTTTTCTGGTTCGCAGTTCGATCCGCTTTTACAGTGTCATCATTACATTAAGCGTTATTCTATTAGCTTATGGGAGTTACCGGCTGTCTACGGCAGGCCTTGATATCTTTCCAGAGTTCGCCCCGAAACAAGTGATCATTCAAACCGAAGCACCGGGTTTTTCAGCCGCACAAGTTGAAATTCAAGTCAGCACACCGATTGAAACGGCTCTTTCTGGCCTCATGGGCTTAACCACCATCCGTTCAGAGTCGATTCAGGGGCTCTCTATCGTCACCGCCTTATTTAACGAAAATAGTGACATTTACCGCAACCGCCAACAAGTCACCGAACGTTTAGCCAGCCTTAACGGCAGACTCCCTGCCACCGTTCAAATGCCGGTGCCGGTACCGCTGTCCTCATCCTCTGCGACCGTGTTAACACTGGGGCTAAGTTCAGCGCAACAAAATTTAATGGCCTTAAGAACCTTGGTCGACTGGACCGTGGTTCCTAAAATACTGACGGTTCCAGGCGTCGCCGATGTGAATGTTTTTGGCGGTGAATTAAAACAACTGCAAATTCAAATCCACCCCGAACCATTACACCGCTATGGACTCAGCGTCAATGACATTACTGAGGCCGCCAGACAAGCCACTCACACCGCTCAGGCGGGATTTATTGAAAATACCAACCAACGCTTTACGCTTAACATTAGCGGCCTACCCCAACGCCCTGAACAACTCAAAAAAATCGTGATTAAAACGATTGAAGGACAACCTCTTTTACTTGGCGAAGTTGCTACCGTGACCTACGCACCGGCGCCGGCGATTGGTGCGGCGCAAGTCGGCGGAAAAGAAGGCATTGTTTTGATGGTGATCGGCCAATACGGGGCCAATACCTTATCGGTTTCAAAAGCGGTTGAAAAAGCATTACTCGAATTTAAGCCCTTATTCGCCCAACAAAACATTGATTTTCACAATCCCCTTTTTCGCCCGGCAGATTATATTGAAACCTCACTCAGCAATATTACCGGCCACCTGTTACTGGGCAGTTTCTTTGTGGTATTGGTGCTCTATCTTTTTCTTTACAACGGCCGGACCGCGCTGATTGCGGCTATTGCCTTACCGCTTTCGCTTAGTATGGCTGCGGTGGTTTTACTCGAGGCCGGTGTTAATCTCAATATTATGGTGTTGGGCGGATTGGCGATTGCCTTAGGGGAAGTCGTGGATGATGCGATTATTGATACCGAAAATATCTTTAGAAGGCTTAAAGAAAACCAACTATCAAATAACCCGCAATCAACTTTCACTGTTATTTATAACGCCTCGATGGAGGTACGAAGTTCGGTTGTCTATGCCAGCTTTATTGTCGCCTTGGCCTTTGTGCCACTACTGACCTTAGACGGTGTTGCCGGCAGGCTTTTCGCCCCCTTAGGCACAGCCTACATCAGCGCTATTTTAATGTCGCTACTGGTCGCCTTAACACTAACACCAGCGCTTTGTTTCTGGCTACTGAGAAACACGGCGCCAACTGAAAAAAGATCACCGGTAATGCTTTTTATACAACCCCACTACCTGCGTTTATTAAGCCGCATCAGCCTTCACCCTCAGCGCATCATCATCTTTTCGATTGCAGCGTGCCTTATAGGCTCATTAGTCTTGTTAAATTTAGGGACGAAGTTCTTACCCGAACTGCGTGAAGGCCACTACATTGTGCACACCAGCAGTATTCCCGGCACCGCGTTAACCGAGTCGATTCGAATAGGCGGTGCCTTAACCCAACAATTTTTAACGATTGAAGGGGTTGAGTCGGTCTCTCAATGGGCCGGTCGCGCCGAGCGCGGTGCTGATACGTATGGGAGCCATTACAGTGAATTTGAAGTGCGCCTCAAACCCCTATCGGGCACCGAGCAACAAGCAGTCTTAAACCAACTTCGTCAAATCCTCACCGCCTTTCCCGGGATTTTATTTGAAGCCAATACCTTTTTAATTGAACGGGTGGATGAAACCATCTCAGGGTATACCGCTCCGGTGGTCGTTAACCTCTATGGTAACGATTTAAATACCTTGGATTTAAAAGCCCAACAAATTGCAGATATGATGGCCAGCTTTCCAGAGGCCAGCAATATTCAACTGCGCTCAACCGCCGCGGCGCCAATTTTAGCCATTCAATTGAATCTTGATCAACTGAGCCGTTGGGGGATCAGCCCACAACAAGTTTCCCAAACGATCAGCACGGCCTACAACGGCGCACGGGTCGGGCAAGGATTATCAGGCTATCAAACCTATGATATTGTGGTCAACCTGCATCCAAGGCTCAAAGAACAACCCCGTTCAATCGCCCAACTCCCTATTCGAAGTGCAAGCGGTGCACTGGTCCCTCTAGGGGAACTGGCCACCGTTACCACCACCACCGGTCGCTATAATATTTTGCACCAAGGCGCACAGCGCCTGCAAACGGTTACCTGTCATGTCAACAATGGCGACCTCGGCGGCTTTATCAAAAAACTTAAAAGCAAAGTCTTTCAAGATCTCTCATTTGATAGCACAAACTATCCTGAATTTACCGGCGCGGCTGTTGCCCAAAACAAGGCCCGTGAGGAACTTATACTGTATTCACTACTCGCCGGCGCAGGCATTTTACTGCTGATTTATCTGGCTCTGGGCAGTGCCCGCCATACCTTACTGACCTTAGCCAATATTCCTTTTTCGCTGGTGGGCGGTGTGGTGGCAGTACTGATCACCGGTGCGACCTTATCGATTAGCTCGATCGTCGGTTTCATTACCCTGTTTGGTATTACTGTTAGAAACAGTATTATGCTGGTTTCTCACTACCAACAGTTAGTACAACAAGAAAACCATCAGTGGGATTTTGACACGGTGTTATTAGGCGCTCAGCAGCGCCTGCCCTCGATCTTAATGACCGCTTTAGTGACTATTTTAGCCATGTTACCGTTAGCGATTAACAGCGATAATGCCGGCCGTGAAATCATGGGGCCGATGGCGGCGATTATTATTGGTGGCTTGGTATCATCAACAATCCTTAATTTACTGCTCCTTCCCACACTCTTGCTACACTACGGCCGGTTTAGTAAACCGACACCAGACTAACCTACACGATTAATTTACGCGCATAAAAAAGGCTCATCGTTTCGGATTACGATGAGCCTTTCGTAACTACAGACTATTAAATTAATGCGCTAGTTCAAGCAACCTCGCCCTAAATAATGTTAATTTCTCCTGAACCGCTAAGCTATTAACCGGACCCAAACGAATCATTTGTTTTGCAGCGCCAGACAAGGGTTCATCCGCTTGGTTGGTATATTAATACCAACCCGCCCTCTTTAAAAAGGAAATAAATAACCCTAAAAAAAACTGCATCCTGAAAGTAATCGTCGTCCCCACACCCAAAAAACAGCCAACATACCGCCTAAAATTAAGCCTAATAGCCCTTTTAATTTCAATTTAGGGTCATTTAATCCATAGCCCTCAGCCGCCGCTATGGCTCCACTCATCGAATACAAAGAACCTTGCTGAATAAAAGCGTAACTGTTGCAACTCTTAACAATTGACCCAAGTGAGTTTGCTACATTGATTAAATCGTTAGCCACCTTAGCAAGATAACCTAAAATTTCGACTTTAGATATTACCTTACTACTAAAGATATTAATTTCAGTCTCAACTTTCTGTAACTTAATGGCCAACTCGACTTGTTTATTAATCAATGTTTTTATAAACTCCGGATCAGCCATTTTGACCCTAATTATAAAAAATTATTAACTAAGGCATCCCCGTATTGCGGTGAATAAATGGTTTGTTCACTTAAGTCTTGCCCATCCTTTTGAGCCCTTGACCCATTGCTTCTGGATGCCATTTGATCGAATTGATCAGCCGTTTCACCATAAACATTAATGAGACG